>DAHWIP010000028.1:0-12183 GCA_027344975.1 Phycisphaerae bacterium | reverse complement strand
TGCGTGAATGAAACGTCCACTTTCGGCATGCTCCGGGCCCTGACTCAGTCCGGCCTGCTGGGCAAGAAAAAGTTTGTGGGCTTCGACTGGCAGTCCAACTTCGCCGCACCCATCAAAGCGGGCGATCTTGACGGCGTGGTGGTGCAGCGACCGGTGCACATGGCGTATATGGCCGTTAAGTTTCTGGTTGAGCACATCCACGGCAAAAAGGTGCCGCCAGCACTGGATACCGGCGCTGAGATTGTCACGCCGAAGAATCTTGAAACTCCGGCCATTCAGAAGCTGATTGCGATACCAAAAATTAAATAATCGTCAGAGAAATTGCGGTAGGGTTACCGCGCAGGAAAGCCACCGCATGTGAGGCCGTTAGCGCCATGACCGATGCCTCGTTGTCTCCAGCGTTCACCGCCGATGCGCCCATTTGTCGTTTACGCATGGAGTCTATTCGCAAGAGATTCGGCGCCACTCAGGCGCTGGCGGGGGTAGATTTGCAGGTAAGCGCCGGCGAGGTGCTTGCCCTTGTTGGCGAAAACGGGGCCGGAAAAAGCACGCTCATGAAAGTGCTTTCAGGTGCGTACACCCCGGATGAGGGGCGTATGTGGTTGGATGGTCAGCCGTATCATCCGACGGATCCGATGGCGGCCCGCCGCGCCGGCGTAGCCATGATTTATCAGGAATTGTCTCTCGCCCGGCACCTTTCCGTGATGGAAAATATCCTGCTGGGCATCGAACCCCACCGGGGCCCGCTGATGGACTGGCGCAAAACCCGACAGATTGCCGCCGACGCCATGGTACAGATCGGCCGACCCGACATTCCACTCACCATTCCGGTGGGCAGGCTTTCCATTGCGGAACAGCAGTTGGTGGAAATTGCCCGGGCGACGGCGATCGGATCTAAAGTGGTCGTACTTGATGAGCCGACCAGCAGCCTCACCTCGCACGATATTGCCGGTCTGTTCCGATTGATTCGGCGGCTGCGCGATCAGGGGCACGCGATCATTTATATCTCGCATTTTCTGGAGGAAGTGCGGGCGATTTCAAACCGCTTTGTGGTGCTCCGGGACGGCCGCAGTGTGGGAGGCGGGATCACCGCCGATGCGGAAATTGATCGCATCATCAGCCTCATGGTGGGGCGGAAGGTTGAAGACCTCTATCCGCGATCTCACCATGAACCCGGAGAGGTGCTTTTGACGGTGAGAAACCTCGCCGGTGAAAAGAAACCGGCCAAGGCATCGCTGGAATTGCACCGAGGCGAGGTGCTCGGCATCGCGGGGCTTGTGGGAGGCGGCCGCACCGAACTTCTTCGTGCCATTTTCGGTCTTGATGCCGTTGCCGCTGGAGATGTAAAAGTCGGCGTGGTGACCGGCGGCACTGCAAGCCCGGCGATACGCTGGAGACAGGGCATGGGGATGCTCAGTGAGGACCGCAAGGTTGAGGGACTGGCGGTGGGGCTGAGCATTGCCGACAATCTGACGCTCTCACGTCTCGGTTGGCTGGTTCGCCCCAGCGAGATACAGGCGATTGCCCGCCAATGGATCACCAAACTCAATATCCGGTGCGCCGGACCGGGGCAACCGGTTGTTGATCTTTCGGGTGGAAATCAGCAGAAGGTGGCCATCGCACGATTGCTTTACCACGGAGTGGACATTCTTCTGCTGGACGAACCGACGCGCGGTATTGATGTCGGATCCAAGGCGGAGATCTACCGACTTATTGACGAACTTGCCAAAACCGGCAAAGCGGTGATCGTGGTGAGCAGTTATCTGCCGGAGCTTATGGGAATCTGCGACCGCATCGCCGTGATGTGTCGCGGCCATCTGCATCCGGCCAGGGCAACTTCAACCGTCACAGAGGAAAGTATTATGCTCGAAGCAACAGGAGCCGCCGCATGAGCGACACACCGCAAGCGACCACCCCGGCTGAGCGCCGGACAACGCCCCGCCACTTTGATTTAAGGCGGGCTTTGACGATGCTGGGCCCAGCCATCGGACTGGTGGCGGTATGCATTCTTTTCAGCGTTCTGCGGCCCCGGACGTTTCCCACATGGGCCAATGCACAAAATATTATCCTGCACTCGGTGGTGGTGGGGGTTGCGGCCATCGGCACAACATCTGTGATCATTTCCGCGGGCATTGATATTTCCATCGGTGCCACGATCGCCGTGGTGACGGTCTCGGTGGCGCTGTTTGTGAATGCCGATCTGTCGCCTCTGCTGGCGGCGCTTGGCGGCATCGGTGTGGGTGCGGCATGCGGTTTGTTCAACGGCACCTGCATCACGTGGCTGCGGTTGAATCCCTTTATTGTGACCCTAGGCACATTTTTGGCGTTTCGAGGGGTCGCCGATGAACTCAGTCATCAGCAGGCAGTCGCGGCCAACTCAACCTGGCTGAATAATCTGATGGCGCCGGGCGAGGCGCCTCTTCTCCCGTGGGGTGTTTGGATATTAATTATACTGATGATTCTCACCGCGCTGATGCTGCGCTATACCCGCTTCGGACGCCACATCTTCGCGATCGGTTCCAACGAGCAGACCGCCCGCCTCTGCGGCATCGCCGTCAATCGCACCAAGCTGGCCATTTACGTGCTGGCGGGCGCGTTTTCAGGAGTTGCGGGCGTACTGATGTTTTCCAATCTGACGGAAGGCGATCCGACCACTTCAGCCAACACACCGCTCACTGCGATTGCGGCGGCCGTGATCGGAGGCGCGAGTCTCACCGGGGGACAGGGTTCGATCATCGGAACGGTCATCGGATCCGTGCTGATCATGACCCTGCGCAGTGGCTGTACGCAGCTTAACTTTTCGCAGGGCGGGCAGGAGATGCTCACCGGCATCATCATCATTCTGGCCGTCCTGCTTGATCGCCTGCGTAACCCGCCTGAAGCCTGAAATCTGCGCCTGATAATGGCCCCCGGCCCCTGCGCGCTCAAGATGCACCCCCACCCGCCGCCATGGCGCCGGGCATTGCCATTTTTCAAAATTGGGTGATGGGCTGCAATATTACAACACACGGCGAAACCTCTCCGGTGAAAACAGCGACTTGAGGGTCAGCACGCCCCGAAGGAAAGCCTGACCACGCCCATCTGCGGCCGACGCGCGATGCTTTTCTTGCTTCACACCATTCCGGGGCTAGAATGACTCACAAGCTGCAGTAAATGGTGTGTTTGCCGAAAGGCCTGAGATGACGGCATACTCCGATTCAATTTTATCGCTTTACAACATGCCTTCCATGAATATGGAGGGTTTCGCTTCTCTGGCCGAGCTCGCTCTGGATTTGCGATGGAGCTGGAATCGGGCGGCCGACGGCATCTGGCGACAACTTGAGCCGGAACTTTGGGATGAAACCCGCAACCCATGGCTGGTTCTTCAGACCGCATCGGTGGAAAAGCTGCAGCGCCTTCTTGCGGACAAAGCTTTTCGCGATCAGGTGGATGCCTTGCTCAAAACGCAGAAGCAATTGGCTCACGCGCCAAGCTGGTTCCACGAAAACCATCCGAATGAGCCACTGACTTGCGTAGCCTACTTCAGCATGGAATTCATGCTCAGCGAGGCACTGCCGATTTATTCCGGCGGACTGGGCAATGTGGCCGGGGATCAGCTTAAATCGGCAAGTGATCTGGGCGTGCCGGTGGTGGGCGTGGGCCTGCTTTATCAGCAGGGATATTTTCGGCAGCAGATCGATCGGGATGGGAATCAGCAGGCGTTTTACCCGTATAGCGATCCCGGACAGTTGCCGATCATGCCGTTGCGACAGAGCAATGGCGAATGGCTGCGAATGGAGATCGCGTTGCCGGGCTACACGGTATGGCTGCGTGCGTGGCAGGTGAAGGTTGGAAGGAGAAAACTCTACCTTCTCGACAGCAACGATCCGGCCAATCTTCCGGTGCATCGGGGGCTTACCAGTGAGCTCTACGGTGGCGGGCCGGAATTACGGCTCAAGCAGGAGTTGGCGCTGGGAATCGGCGGTTGGCGATTATTGGAAGCGCTGGGGCTCAATCCGGAAGTCTGCCATCTCAATGAAGGACACGCGGCCTTTGCCGTGCTGGAGCGTGCAAGGAGTTTTAAGGACAAAACAGGCGTATCTTTTGATGCGGCACTGGCGGCGACGCGGGCGGGTAACGTGTTTACCACCCATACTGCCGTGGCAGCGGGCTTTGACCGCTTTGCGCCGGAACTCATCAGCCGATATCTGGGACGCTACGCCACGGAAAAACTCGGCATATCGCACCGTGAACTCTTCGCGCTGGGACGGCAAAATCCGGACGACGTGCATGAACCATTTAATATGGCCTATCTGGCGATGCGAGGCAGCGGTGCCGTCAATGCGGTAAGTCGTCTGCACGGACAGGTCAGTCGAGACTTGTTTTCGCCGTTGTTCAGGCGGTGGCCGATCAATGAGACGCCGGTCACGCATGTCACCAATGGGATACATGTTCCGACGTGGGAATCATCGGCGGCGGATGAACTCTGGGCGCAGGCGTGCGGACAGGGCCGGTGGCTGGGCAATACCGAAGCCCTGGCGGCTAAAATCGAGGCGATTCCCGATTTACGCCTGTGGGAATTGCGCACCACCGGTCGGACCGCACTGGTGGAGGATGTTCGAGCGCGACTTTCACGCCAACTCACAGCATCTGGATATGAACCGGAACTGGTGGAACGGGCCCAGCTTGTGCTGGATCCGAATGTGTTAACCCTCGGTTTTGCCCGACGATTCGCCACCTACAAGCGGCCCAATCTGCTGCTGCATGATCCCGATCGGCTTGCCCGCCTGCTCACCGACAGCCGCCGCCCCGTGCAACTGATCATTGCGGGTAAGGCCCATCCCGCCGATGGGGCCGGGCAGGAGCTGGTGCGGCAGTGGATTCAATTTATCGAGCGTTATCACCTTCTACCGCATGCCGTTTTCATGAGCGACTACGACATGCGACTCGCCCAGCGTCTGGTGCGGGGCGTAGACTTGTGGATCAATACTCCGCGTCGGCCATGGGAAGCGTCGGGCACCAGTGGCATGAAGGTGCTGGTGAACGGTGGACTGAATCTTTCTGAATTGGATGGATGGTGGGCGGAAGCGTACAGCCCGGCGGTCGGCTGGGCCTTGGGCGATGGCCGAGAGCACGGCGATGATCCGGCCTGGGACGCCCACGAAGCCGACCAACTTTATCATCTTCTGGAACAGCACGTGATTCCGGAATTTTACACCCGCGATGCCAACGGAGTGTCCACGGCATGGGTGGCCCGTATGCGGGCGAGCATGGCACGTCTGACACCACAATTTTGCACCAATCGCACGGTACGAGAATACACGCAGAATTATTATCTGCCGGCCGCGCAACGATATCGCGCCCGTGCCGCTGATCGTGGTGCTGGCGGAGTGGAGATCGTCAGATGGAAGCAGGAGCTGGCTGAGAAATGGGGAAGCGTCCGGTTTGGAGAGTTGCATGTGAGCACGGCAGAAAACGCCCACACATTCGAGGTGCAGGTGTATCTCAATGCCTTGGACCCGGCGATGGTGCGTGTAGAGTTATTTGCCAATGCTCCGGATGGCGGTGCACCCATTCGAATCGAAATGAAGATTGTGCGGAAACTTGTTGGCGCCGCCGGAGGATATGCGTACGGCGCCAAAATCGACTCTGCACGACCGGCGTCGGACTACACGCCCCGCATCATTCCTCAATGGGGCGATGTTTCAGTGCCGCTGGAGGCAGATTACATACTGTGGCAGCGGTGATATTAAAAAACGGCGGACGTCAGAAAAGCAAAGGTGCCAACTCAAAAATCTAAACGGAAAAACCTCATGCCTGGCGAACGATGATCCGGTGCCATGCCGGTTGTCCAGCAATACTTCGGTCGGAATGAGGAAATCAGACCACGGCGCGGCCGACGATCGGCGAACCGATGGGATTGGGCGACATGGCAACCTGATTCTGCGTGGAAGACACATCAATGGGTTTGAGCAGTTCATGGATCACGGTCTGGGCATTTTCAGCCATCCATGCCGCCCGGGCATCCATCATCAATATCAGCGATGCCGCCGCGCCGGCGCCGGCAAAGATTTTTGATGCCAGCCCCACCGCCACCCGGGCCGCAATGGCCTCTATCATCAGCCACGGGACGGCTTTGACTTCCGCCACGCTCACCACCTGCACCGAGTCGTAGCCGAATAGTAGCTGGCGCGCCGCATTGATATTGATCGCCGGATTGAATTCGGCCCCGTTCCCTGCATCGCCGCGAATGGAAAATTGCAGCATGCCGCAGGCGATATCCGCCACCCGCGGCTGGAGCCGTGGGGAATCATGATCCAATACTGCCCGTACACGCCCGCCGTCAAAAAGAAGATTGCCGGGATGCCAATCGCAATGTGTCACCATCAGCGGCCAATCCGGGTAGCCGAGTTGATTAACGCGGGTAGCGGCCGTGTGATAGATCGTGCCGAGCCGCGCCAGCGCCCGCTGCAGACTCGCCCGCAGGGCGGCGTTTCCATCCCCAAGGTCCATGGCGACCAATTCACGAAATATTTTTTGTATCTGACCGGATTGGTGCACCCCTCCGGCGGGAAGATTCAGCTCACCGACTGCTGTCTGCAGGATATGATGGTATTTCGCGAGGGTGGCCCCAGCCTCGATAAGTTGGCCGGTGGTGCCGTGAAATCGCTTGCCCTGCACATATTCGAAGAGTTCATACGTATGCCCGTCAAACACAAGTGCCGTCTTACCATCCACACGGTTGGCGATGAGGCGTGCGATGGGAAATTCAGCGGTCTGGAGTAGCGCCTGGATTTGATGCGAGGTCGCAACACGATCCCAGGCATCCTTTCCGCTGGCTCGTCGCTTGAGCAGAAACCTCCCTTTTTCAGAGAGGATGATGGCTTTGGGTGACCGTTTGCACCCACGATCAAATGTGCTGGCGCTGGATATGCTGCCGAGATCAAAGCGGCTGAGCACCAGCGCCAATTCATCGCCTCGAAAATGAAGATGATCGCCTTTCAAGGGCCCCTTCCGGTTTACGCAACAACCCTGCGGTTTTGAATCGGATATCGCCGCATTGAGCATCCACTGCAAGGCTGTTTTCGGACGTTTTCCCAAGGTTATCAGACAATCTACGGACGCGGTGGAGGGCCCATCGGGTCGACTCGTTCGGCAATGACCGATAACGAACATGCCGCCCCGTAAAAGGAAATTTGAATCACAGGTGCATTGGAATGTTTTTTATTCCCGCCGTTTGATTCCACCTGCCCTGCGCGTTATGGTTTCCAGAGTAACTGAAATGTTGGGGCTCGTATGGTCGCCATCGATGAAAAATCAGTACGCGGTTCGGACGCGGTCCGCCGCCGCCGCCGCACACAACCCGTGGCGAATAATCTGTATCAAGGCATGACGCTGGATGTGGTGACGGGGCTGTATTATGAACGGGAACGCGACTATTCGCCGAGCCTCGGCCGGTGGATGGAGCAGGACCCGGCCCAATTTATTAACGGGGCCAATACGTATCAATTCGTCGATTCCTCGCCGGTGGGGAATGTGGATGCGCAGGGTAACAGCGCCGCCGTGCCGAGCCTGCGGAGCCTGACCTTGGGGATCGACCTCGGGATTCTCCAAGATGAGCTTGCGTACTTCAAAGCCTCCGGTTACACGATGGCCGCTGCCCTCCTGCAGGGTTTTCTCGGGAACAGGAATGGCGCGGGCTACCCCGGAGGCAGCACCAATGCCTTCAACACTCCCGCCTTCCCGAATGAGGTAAAAGGCTCCAAAGACTACCGCATTCACGCGAGCCGCTACCTGCGGAACTACATTGACGGGCTTGTGCAAAGGAACCGTGCGGCTTTCCCCAACGGCGAAGCGGTTATCGTCCCAATTCCGAAACACGCCAACATCTATATCCAGTTCTACTTCGACTTTGGGTACGGCGATTCGCCAACTCTGGCGAACGATCTGATGTATGCCTTCGGCGGCTTGGTGTTTAATTTCTCTGGCCGCATTTCCGTCACGCGCTGCCACGACAATGTCACCTGGCCAACAAGGGGCCTCTATGTCAAAACCGATGACAATTACAATTTCCCCGTCTACACGCCCGGCAACCACAGGCATGGGTGGAGCAAGCTCTTTTTCGGTGTTTTGGCCGACCTGAAGAACTATGCTGCCGGGGCGTGGAACGCATTTGACGCGGGCTACTCCCTCCAGCACACCTTCGGATATAAATCGTTCTACCATCCGCTGAATTGGACCGACTCCTTCAGCGGCAAGTTTTCACTGTCGACTCCGCCCCCAAATTACGCTTGGATCGTGCCCAGCCTGGTGGGCGGGTAGGGGGGGACGGCGTCTGCTCCACCGGCGCAGCACTGGCGGAGCTTCCCGGCGGCGAGGTAAAGGAGGGGCCGGGATCGTCCGCCGAGGCCGGTTTGGCGACAGGTTTTTGCCGATGTGCTGGCGGAGGCCCGGCCCAAAGATGGAGTAAGGAAGTTGCGGCCAAGTTATCCCAGCCCACGGCATCTGGCTGTGGTTCTACCCTTAGATGCCTTGACCGTGGTGCCGACGTAGAGTGAACAGGCGTATGCCCTATGAAGAATATCCCGGCCAAACTGATCCGTGACGTCCTGATATGGACGCTTGCCGTGCTGCTCATCTTGATCTTCCCCTTGGCGTCCGTCGCGGTGATGGTCATACTGGGACGCCAGGGCGGTGGGAGTTATCCGTCCAGCGGGCACCCGGATATCACGTACGTTGAGGTTTCCACCCACGGGGGGCGTTGGATCGATACCCATACCTATGTGAACGTCAGCATCCTTTATGTCTCGACTAAGGCGAAGCGGGCCATGCAGGGATTTATCAACGCCAGATTGCCCGAGCAGGACCCCTGGCCCGCGTGGTGGCACGAAAGGAGAAGGTTCCCCAATGTCAGGGCCATTGTTAGTTTCGTATACCCATTCCAACCTCCCTGTTCCGCCCGTGCCAAAATATATAAGGTTCCGGGTGGCTTCTTCATGCTACTTTACCACCATTCCGATGCACCAGAACAGGCCTATTACGTACACGGCAGAAGCGCCGCCGCCTACCGCAGACTTTTCAAGCCGCTCTTTTCGGCTGGTCTGCCTTATGGCTACGGGTACCACGGGCTCCATTTGTCGTTTTGATGATATTTCGGAGATTACTTTGGCGAACTCCAAGGAGCAAACTTTTCTGCGTCGCTGGGGGCATGCGTGCTGGAAATTAGCGTGCAGGCTGGCTTCGCTAAGGCCGTCAGCCGCGTTGATCGCCGATATACTCGGCGCGGCCTTGGTTCTCTCTTACTTGTTGACAATTGCCCTGTTGCAATGGATGTCGCCGGTATTATTCATGACGCCCATGGCAAAGCACCCGTGGTGTATCGTCCGGTTTTGTAACGCAACTTGCGACTCCTTGGACCTGATCGCCCTTTTCTCGTATTGGTTCACCTTCGGCGGCTGCGTTGCGGCGACTGCGTCCTTCCTCACCAGCCGTCGCGGGGATCGCCGAATTCCTTGGATTGGGATCGTCGGATTTGCCGTTGCCACATTGATCTTGTTCTATGCACCCGATTGAATCTAGGCTGAACCGCCACGGGCGGCGATTCTCAGCAAACGTCCGGCGAAGCTCTCAATTACCCACGAGTCGGGTCGCAGAATGGCGTGCCACGCGGTAACAGAGAATGGTTGGCCTACCGGCAAACGTTGCGGATGGGTGTAATGAAGCGGCACCTCTCGTGCACCGCCCCGGCGTCACACTTTCATTGCAAATTCCATCTCGAGGCCGTGTTATGGTCGCGATAAATGAGGGATCGAGCAATCGGAGCGGGCGGCATCGCCGGCTCGCGGCCTCAGTAACCTCTACTCTGCGAACCTCCGCGTCCTCTGCGGTAAAAATGAAATAAAATCATGGCCGCATGGCGCACGGGAGGGTACGAAAAAGCGTAAGGAGCTAATGCAAAAATCTTAGTGCCTTTCATTCTTGGCGTGCGAAAAAAGCAAATGACATCATGCCCCAGGCATGATTCCGTTTGTCACACCGAGCTGCGGAAAGCGCGGAGCCGGTTCAGTGGTGCGAGCGAACCAGATGCCGGAGCCTCTGCGAACCCCTGCGCCCCCTGCGGTGGAAAAAAGCACTTACGGCCGTGCCTCGCACGACACCTGATCGCGGGACGGTGCAATTTTCACCCCGAAGTGCAAAACTCTGGTGCATTTTTCGCCGTGACTGACTCCTACAGCCGGGGTGGCTGAAGTTTCGCCAGAGCGGAGATACTGTTGACTGCGCCCGGAGGCAAACCGTCTGGCCGTGAGGAAGAAATGCCGCAGGCGCGCGATCCGGCGCCCGCAGCCGGAGCATCGAGGTAGCAACATGACTTTACCGTCAAACCCGAATGGTATCTCCACTCTTCCGGACACCCGAGGCTATACACCGACGCTGGCGGCAGCGGCGAAACTCAAAAAAGGCCTGGAAAAAAAGAATAACGCCGCCGCCGCCGCCAGTGCCGCCGATGCCGCTAACGCCAGCGGCAGGGGGAGTTGGGGTGTTCCCGGGGCGGCTGAGCCGGGGCGAGCAGGGCCGAAATTCCGACTTGCTACGCCTGCTACTGCTACGAAATTCAAAAAATGGCCAGAAAAACTGAATAACGTAGCAGTAGCAACTGTAGCAGTTGTCGCAACCACCACCGATTCTCCCGACGACCGACGGGGTGCCCGTGCAGCGATGGGATATTTAGCGGCATGTCCGCCATGGCGGCCGCGACTCATCGGCTCATTGGGTGTGTCGGTTGACCGACGCAATAGCGGGAAATGCCAGCCGATGGATTTAATCCGTCGGTGGCCTCGCCAAGGCCCAGGTGAGCCAGCCTGAAAATATGGCCGGGGCCATTGCGCTTGTTTTCCTGCGGCTGCAATGCTTTTCTCCCGCCGTCGTTGTTATAATGGTGACCGTATGAGTGTGCTTAGAAAAATATTTCGACCGACACCGCCTGAAGTCATTGATTATGAGATGGATACACCCGGGCATGGCGGAGATGAACGCGATGGCAGAGACTCGGATGTATTGCGGTATATCGGCCCCGGCGCCGGGCCTGAGCCGGGCGCATATAAGCTGCAGCAAAGCTACGATGCACTGCTGACGACCGTGCAGGAGTTGCGGGCTACGCTGGATGGGCAGGTCCAGAGGCAGGAACAGCTTCTGGCCCAATTGGCTACTTTGCCGCATGCCGTCGAGGCTCTGCCACAAACCAGCCAATTGCAGGCGCAGATGCTCGAGACGATCAGCCAGCGGCTGGCGATTCATGTGCAGCAGCAGAAGCATATTGCCGAGAGCATCTCAAATCTGATTGCCTCGGGTAAGCCGCCAGTCGACTTGCTTAAAGGGATCCGCGAGCAGATGGAAACGTCAACCGAGATTGATCGGCAACTGGTCGACGCGTTCAACCGATTTTCAATGATGCTGGATCGATTGCAGCTTACCAATCGCAATGCAGTGGAATGTCTTTCGCAGGTGCGTGACAGTTATGCCCATGCGACCGTTCAGGTGCAGGATTGGATCGACAAATCGCGCACGCGGAACACATGGATGATCAACAGCGCGTTTGTGATGGCGCTGGTGTCGCTGCTGGCGCTGCTGATTCTGCTCGTTTACCACAAGTGAAGCTAATCATTCCAGATATTGGGAAAGTCCCTGTCGATGATCGCTATCCAACGGGGTACTGAGATGAGGACACTGTTCTCAGTCGGTAAAGCAGCCACAATCCCAGCCAAATAGCTCCGGTGGCAATGACGAATACGGCACCGATCGATGCAAAATGATCATTTAGAACTGTCACCCAAGACGCAATCACCCCATGCTGAGCCCCGGCATTTGAGGGCAGGAACAAACCTAATCCCTCGATCACCGCGATTCCCAACGCCATCAAAATGGTTGTTAAAGTCATGGCGGCATTGTAGTAGCGGGTGCCGCGTGGAGTAGTAAGAGCCCATTTATATGCCGAGAGAATCAGAATATTGTCCAGCGTATCAACAAGCGTCATTCCGGAGGTAAACAGCAGAGGGAACAATAGGCAATGCCAGAGGGGCATTCCACGAGACGCTGCCGCGCCGGAGATGATGAGAATGGCAATTTCACTGGCTGTGTCAAAGCCCAGGCCAAAAAGAAAGCCAATCCCATAGATTTTCCAGTTGGAGTTAACCAACCATAAAATGC
>DAHWIP010000289.1:0-2783 GCA_027344975.1 Phycisphaerae bacterium | reverse complement strand
ATCCAGAAAAAACTTGAATTTTTTTTCTGCTCTTGAAAAAAGCGGCACCGGGGCAAAAAAATGGGGCAAAAACGCCATTTTTCGGCGTTTTGAATGGTCGAATCGGGGGTGCTTGATACCCGGGATGGGGAATGGAGACGTCCGATAGCTGCAGAATTCATCTGGAAAATGTCATTTATCTCCTAACCTGGGCCGCGAATCGTGTGTCTTGACTTATTTGGCCACTGGCGCAGCGTGGGAATATGCCCGCATCCCCGGCAGAAATCTTCAAATCAATACTGCGGTAATATATGAATGTTTTATGCACTTTGCGCGGCGCCGGTTGCGGCCGTGCCTGCCACCCGCCATCCCGATGTATCTCGCTCGATGCGTCGATAGAGCGTATCGCGCTCCACGGGGATGTATCCCGCCTCAACGATCAGTCGGCGGATGTTGTCCACCGTCTGTTCCTGCCGCTGATTACCCAGGCCCCCCTCGCGTTTGGTGATGTCGTACCAGACGACCGTGCCGTCCAGATCATCCACGCCAAAATTCAGGCTGACCTGCGAAAGCTTCATGGTCTGCATGATCCAGAATGCCTTGACATGCGGAAAATTATCGAGCATGAGCCGCGAGATGGCGAGCATTTTAATATCTTCCAGGCCAGTGGGGCCCGGCAGATGGGCCAAATCGCTGCCGTCGGGAACAAATGAAAGGGGAATAATGCACTGGAATCCGGGAGCCCGATCCTGCAATTCCCGCAGTTTGATCAGATGGTCGATCCGCTCGCGGCGGGTTTCCACGTGGCCGTAGAGAATGGTTGCATTGGTGCGGATTCCCAGTTCGTGGGCCGTCTGATGAACCTGCAGCCAGCCGTCGCTGCGCAGTTTTCCCTTGAAGACCGCATCATGCACGCGATCATCAAACACTTCCGCGCCGCCACCGGGCATTGATCCGAGGCCGGCTTCCTTCAGGGCGATGAGGACTTCGCGGACCGAGAGCCGGGAGATGCGGGCGAAGTGATCAATTTCAATGGCGGTAAAGCATTTGAGGTGCAGTTGCGGATGTCGGCGGCGGAGTTTTTCCAGCAGGCTGGTGTACCAGTTGAACGGCAACCAGGGGTGCAGGCCGCCGACGATATGCAGTTCGGTGGCACCTGCACGCGCCGCCTGATCAGCGATTTCAAAGATCTGCTCGGCGGAATACTCGTAGGCACCCGCTTCGCCGCGCTTGCGCTGAAATTCGCAGAATTTGCACGACAGGGCGCAGATATTGGAATAATTAATATGCCGATTGACGTTGTAATAGGCGACGCGACCGTGACGGGCCAGCCGAACCGCCTGAGCCAGCATCCCCAGGGAATGGATGTCGCGGGTTTCAAACAGGGCCATGCCGTCGTCGGCGGAGAGGCGCTCCCGCCGCATGATTTTCCCGGCGATCGGCTGGAGGATCGGATCGCGGATGGCATTGATTTTAACGGCTGCCGGGTCGATATCGGGCGCCGCGAGGTCGCCGGGCGGAATCAGCGCCGTATCGGAGACGGTGGGCGTTTGGGTAAGAGTGGGCATGCTGATTCCTCCGTGCCGCCGCGGCGGGCGATTATTTTTCACGCTCCGTCACGTAGCGGGCCATTTCGACAAGCTGCCATTTGAAGTCCGAGCTGGGCAGGTTGTCAATGGCGGCCAGAGCCCGCTGGACGCAGGCCCGTGCTTCATTGCGGGCAAAACTGATGCTGTCGGTGGGCTGAAGCAGCTTGCGTACGTGGTCGATCCGATCGGGATCGGATGATTCCAGCAGGCTCATGAGCAGATCCCGGTGCGGGCGATCCGCATGGGTGAGAAAATGGATCATCGGCAGCGTCAATTTGCCCTGTTCAATGTCGGTGCCCAGTGATTTACCCACGACGCGCGTGGAGCCGATGATGTCGAGCACGTCGTCCACAATCTGAAACGCAATGCCGATATTCCGGCCGAATTGCGCAAGGGCCCGGACGACGGCTTCATCTGCCCCGGCGGCCATTGCCCCCAGTTGGCAGGATGTTTCGATGAGGCTCGCGGTCTTGCGGTAAATGATGTCATAGTAGGCTTCCGGCGTAAGTTGCCAGTTGCGTTCGGAGAGGTTTTGGAGCAATTCTCCTTCGCAGACCAGATTGGTGGTGCGACCGATGAGGCGGGAATATTGCTGACATTGCAGGCTGCTGCAGAGATGAAACGCATGGCTGATGAGCATGTCGCCCAGCAGGACGGCCGCCTGATTGCCGCGCAGATGATTGATGGTAGCGGCCCGGCGCCGGACATCAGCTCCGTCGAGCACATCATCATGAACGAGCGTGGCGACATGCACCATTTCAACTACGGCCGCCAGAACGGTGTGATCGAGTGTCAATGCGGATCGGCCGCCGGCCGCCATGCCTGCGAGCAGGACGAGCCGTGGGCGGAGCATTTTTCCCCGGAAGTGGGAGATGTGCCGGACAAGCGGCATGATCGCCTCAGGTGAACCGGCGAGTTCCCGCTCGAAGAGTTCCTTCACTTCTGCGAGGTGGATATCCAACATCGCGGACGCTTCGGCAACGCCTGGGGGGACCATGGCAAGTGCTCCTTCCCGAAAGATCGAGGCGGTCGGAATAGACCGCGCATGAACTTTCAATTCTTATTGAAATTATAGAAACATTCCCGGTAATGTCCAGCGGAAAATCCTTAGAGCTTGCTTTTTTTCTGCGATCCGTTTGCGATGCAGGGTTTTCGAGCGGCATGATATCGAGAGGGGCAGTACAGGATCGCGTCCCAGGGCGGCTTTCGCCGGGG
>DAHWIP010000288.1:0-2840 GCA_027344975.1 Phycisphaerae bacterium | reverse complement strand
TCCCATGGGCATATTCATGCCGGGCATCTTCATCTCTGACCCGGATGACGCGGCCGGTGGACCTTGTGCGGCTGCAGGGGCGCCGGGTAAGCCGACACCCGCCGTGATACTCGGCAGCGCAATGTCGCTGCCGGAACCCGATACATTCAGAAAATCTCCCCCTGCGAATGGTTTTCCGGCGGAGGCCGCCGGATTCGCCGGATTATCTCTTGCCGGCGGAGCGATGTTGGGTAATTGCGCGCAGCCCGTTATCAGGAGCGCCCCCACTGCTGTGGGTAACCACAAATTTTTCATGCCGCTTATCTCCAATGCGTGATTCAACTGACCAACCCGCAACGGTAAAACATCGACATCCGAAAGGTCGCGGGGAGAAAGGCGTGTTATTTAGGTATGGATCAGATTCTCAGCGCGCAGTGCTGGCGCAGCAGGGAGTTGTCACTGCTGTGTAGGCTGACGCTTGCTATGTCGAACAGAACGCGGTGGCTCGCTGGCGACACTAACCCTGAGGGGGCTGAAAATTGGAACATGGCTGCCACGCGGACCGGCTGAGGTTGGCAGCTGAGTCGCTGTTCTTGGAGTGTGGCACGAATGATATGATGGCAGCACATAAGGTCCGCTGGTGCGCTGCCAATGGATTCCGTGGCTCGCCGCAACACATAAAATCCGGCTCTCCGAGGGGTAGCAGACGTGCTGTGGCTTGCTGAACATTCGCCCCACGGTAACAATAATCGATTATTGCATGGGCACCACATCGGCGATAGACCCAAGACAAGCGCCAGTAGCGAAATAAGGATGTGCCTGAATCGCCCGTTCATATGGGAATAAGAATAGGCCGTTCGTTGTCGGATGTCAAATCGCACCAGCCCGAAAATGCATCCCGAGTCGCTCTGCCGGGATTGCCGTCAGACGCCGCGACGCTGGGGACTGTGGTGGCACATTCGCCTTGGGGCGGTATAAAGCTGGATCGGCTTATGCGGGGGCATGCCGATAGGCGATGACTTTCACCTCTTCCATGGTGATCATTCCCTCGGTAACCATTGCATCGAGTTGTGGCAGAAGCAGCTGAATTTTTTCCCGTGAGTCGACCAGTTCAATCACGATCGGCAAATCGGAGGACATGGCCAAAATTCTGTCGGTGTGCATGACGCTGTTGGCACCGAACCCCATCACGCCTTGGAGCACCGTCGCGCCGCTGAGCCCGAGTTCCCGGGCTTTGTTCAGTATGGCTTCATGGAGCGGCTTTTTTTCGTATACGTCTGACTCGCCGATGAATACGCGAAGCAGGACGCCGTCGGAGTTGGTGTGCATGGGCAAACCTCTTTCAATATCAGGTAAAGTACTCAGGGGCTTGATGCGACCGAGAAGTTGCGCTTCGCCGCGGGCCGTATGTTCACGCGGGCGATATATCACAACGGCTGCGCGTTCGAGGGTGGCGAGGCCGTGGTGAAGCAACCTATCAGCAATGTCGTGCAGGAAGGCAAGCAGTTTTTCGCCATCATCGACGCACTCGATGATGATTGGAGCATCGCTGATCAGATGCATGGGAGAGGGCTTGAGCATGCCGCGTTGACCAAAACCCAGAATACCGCGCAGAGCGGTAAGCCCGGCAAGTTTCTTCCGGCGTGCCATCTGTATCACGCGCTCGTATCTCGGCACAAGCATGTGCTGGTCGCCGGTGCGCATATAAAGACGTAATAGAATTTTTTCGCCAGTCATTTTGTGTCGTCCATGGCCGTAATCTCAAACGAGTATGTGGAGCCGCAGGATCATTGTATCCGCGTTTAACTGGTTCTCTGCCCCAGAATAACACCGAGCCGCACGGCGATAAGCCCCAGCGCCACACTTCCGGCGATATAGAGAATGCCGCGAGCCACTTCACCGGCGGCAAGCATGCGATCAGATTCAAACATATAGGTGGAAAATGTGGTATACGCACCGACGAAACCGATGGCAATTCCGCCCCGGACAACATCTGAGATCTGAAGCCGCGAATGGGCCCAGGTAAGAAACCAACCGAGAAAGAACGAGCCGGTGATGTTGATGAGCAGGGTGCTCCAAGGGAAGAAGGCGCTGTAACGACCGAGCAGCCTTGCCACGCCGTAGCGGCATAAGCTGCCAAAAAAGCCGAAGAGGCCGATGCTCAGGCACATGATGAGCGTTTTTTTCACAGCAACTCCTATTCACTTAAAAAACAAAAAACCTCCGCGGTTGACACCGCCGAGGTAAAACACAATCCCGGCAGGGCGCTGCCCGCCAGGAGTTATCATTCCCAAATCAGTTGGGACGGTTCAGGTGAACTCCATCACCTTTTGTAATATTTCCTCATATTATTTGAACCGGGGCAAATGTCAATTGCATCAGGACCCGACTTATAGCCAGTTTCAGGCCGTGGTATGCGGCACAGGTACGGGCGAGAGTTACGCGGGCGCGGTTGAGAACTATCGGCACATTAAATGTGCCGACTATCCTGCACTGGTCTGGACGACGAACAACCACCGGATATGATCAGGGAACATGTGTGGGGGCGTGGGCGGCCGCTTTTTACAGCGTATCCATGGAGACGAGGGGAATCGAACCCCTATTTGCGCATTGCGAACGCGCCGTCCTGCCGTTGAACGACGTCCCCGCGATACCTAAAGGATATTACAGTCTCCCATGGGCTGCAAGCGGTTGCTTCGGGGGGCTATTTGAGGGCGATAATGCGGGTTTGCGTGCGACCGATCATCTGATACCGAATCCCTCTCCATGTGATGGTTTTACCGAAACCCGCGAGAAGAAGACAGAACATGTTAAAGGCCTGAACGGCCGGAAACAGCACGGTAAACCATACCCAACATCGG
>DAHWIP010000287.1:0-2859 GCA_027344975.1 Phycisphaerae bacterium | reverse complement strand
GCAGAGGCGGCAACGGTGGCCATGACGGCGATGGATAAACCGCGAGAAACTGATGAAAGATTCGATACCATGACTCGCTCCTCCCGCTCCCTGATGAAGCGTGTATAAATGTCCATTAACTGAATGGACGACGGTTCGCCGCGAACTACCCCGGCGATTTTTTTAACATGCAAGATTTTCTTTTTGGGCGTGTTTGGCTCCCGCCCATCTTGCTCTCCGATAATAAGTCTAATTGTTTACAATAATTTGTCAAGAGAAAAATTCAAGGAATTCCGCAAGGCAATCGCATACCCGGATCGGGCAGAGTTAAGGGGCAGGAAGTAGCTCTTGTCCCAACCAGCCCGAAAGCATTTACCGCGGTGCTTGCCAACATTGAACGGTCGCGATTGAGCCGATTCAAAGCCAATCGGTTCATCTGCGATTTTTGCGACGAAAAAAGAGCAAATAGCGATGCTTTGTCGCAATCAACTTCACAATCCCCGTCGGACCAACTTGAAAGGGGACGGATTTTCCGTGCCGAGATTTTATGGCGGCGATTACCTGCCCCTCAGGCGGTTCGACGCGTATTACGGTTCTCACTTCCGGTAAGAGAACAACCAAGGTGGGCTGCATGTTCTTCCAGAATTCGTCGACGCGGACGGCCCCTTTCGCCACAAGCCCCTTCACACTGCCATCCGGCCAGGCCCTCGGCAGTGCCGGCAATAACTGAATAATTCCGGTCTGGCTCTGCAGAAGCATGGCTGTTATTGCCGCTGTTGCACCAAAATTTCCATCAATCTGAAATGGCGGATGCCGTCCGCCGGTGCCGCATGTGTCAAAGAGATTGGGATACAGCCACCCGCCATGGCGGACAGGCTTTAATTGAGTTCGGAGCATGCGATAGGCCTTATTGGCATGCAGTAACGCCGCCCAGCAGCAGGCGCGCCAGGCACATGACCAACCCGTTGTCCCGGGACCACGCCACGTCAATGCAACATCGGCGGCGGCGGCCAGTCGTGGCGAGATCAGTGGTGATAATTCGCTCCCCGGGTAGAGCCCGACGAGCTGTGATAAATGGCGGAAGGGAACCGGCCTGTCAACATCTCGCCGCCATTCCTGTAACTGCCCCCGCTTGCCTATTCGCAACTTGGCGAGGTGGCTGCGCATGAAGATGAGCTTGCGGCGAAAAGTTCGGTCGACATGAAGGATCCGGCTCGCCGTAATACAGTGGGTGAAGAGATCCCAGATCAATTCCTGATCGCAGGCGGTCCCCTCGGTAACCGGCCCCCATTCAGGGGAGATACAAGGTGATGATACGAGCGTGCCGTGCCTGTCTTTGGTCAAATGATCTACCCAGAACTCCGCCGCCCCCTTCAGAATGGGGTACCCCTGTGTCGCGAGATAATGCCTGTTGAGCGTGTAGGCGTAATGTTCCCAAACCGGTTGGCAGATCCACGCACCGGCGGCGGGAAACAGCCCCCAATTCACACCCCAGCCCGGCGCGGTGTAGCCAAAGGCATTCACCATCGTATGACACGTCCATCCTCCGGCTCCGTAAACCGTTTCTGCCGTAACGTGACCCGGTTTTTGTAATGCCGAAAGAAACGAAACCAGCGGTTCGGCACAGGATGAGAGATTGGTGGTTTCCGCCGGCCAATAGTTCATTTCGAGATTAATGTCCATGTGGTAATCGCCCGTCCAGGGTGGTGAGTTGGAATTATTCCAGATACCCTGCAGGTTGGCGGGCAATCCCCCCGGCCGCGACGAACTGATCAGCAAATACCGCCCGTACTGAAAAATCAGCGTCGCCAATTCGGGATCAGCAGCACCTTTACCATAGGCCTCCAAACGCTGTCTCGTCGATAAACTGCTCTCTGAATCTGAAGAGGCACCCAGATCAAGGCTGACTCGATCGAACAATGCCCGGTAATCGCGTTCGTGATCGGCCAGAAGCGTGGCGTACGATTTCCGGGATGCCGCAGTCATAACTTCACGATTCAATGCACGGTAATGATTGCCGGAATATTTGGGATATTGGTCGAGATAGGAGGTTGCGGCGGACAACAGCAGCGTTACCGTGTTGGCCTTCTTAATGCTGATCGCGTTACGATCGTCCCGCCATGAGCCCCCATGGATTCTGATCAAAAGCACCGCCTGATAGCCCATGCCGTTATTGGTCAGTTTGCCGGAAAGGACCAGTTCATTTCCTTCAGCCAGTATTTGCCCATGGCGGTGCGCTGAGCCCATACCCACACGCATGGTGAGGGCAGCCGGGTGGTTGGCGGTGAATCTGGCCACCATGACGTGATCAGGAAAGCTGCAAAAACAGGCGCGATGATAGGTCGTGTTTCCGATGGTGAATTGGACATGGGCGATGGCGGTCCGCAGATTCAGGCTTCGCCGATATCCACTCGGCTTGCCGGCAGGATATTGACTGCGAATATAGATGTTGCCGAAATCTTGGTAAGCGCCATACGCTTTGGGATTGCCCGTGAAATAGCGCTTAATACCGCGTGGTTTCTGATGATTGCGTATTTCCCTCTGAATGGCCTTAATCCGAGCGGCACCCCCTATGCGATTTCCACCGTTGTAACCCTTCCATGCTCCCGGGCCACCCGCCCATAAGCTATCCTGGTTAAATTGGATGATGTCGTTTCGCACACGCCCAAAAATCATGGCACCCAATTCCCCATTACCGATTGGATAGGCCTGGGTCATCCAGTCCTTTGCGGGGCGGCCGGACCAGAGTAGCAATCGATCAGCGGGGGATTTGGGTGATGTAGCCGAAGCGATACAAAGGTGGTTCAGGGAAGAAATATACACCACGGTCATCCATGCTGATAAAAATCCGAGAAACCTGAGGCTTCGCATCACCATCAT
>DAHWIP010000286.1:0-2877 GCA_027344975.1 Phycisphaerae bacterium | reverse complement strand
TAAGCGGCCGATGTGCGGTGCTGTTCAACAATGTCACGCACCCCATGCACAAACCGCGGCAGTTGATCAATCGGAATGGCGTTATCTTCAATAAATGTCACCGGCTTGGCATCGCTTGACAGGGCGTGCAGCAGGGCCTCCGCGCTGCGTCGCAGCTGCCACGCGGCAGCCTGTTCCGCCGGCTCCAGGCGGCGGACACCCCGCAGGCCCATAATCTCCTCCAAAAGCTCAAAATGCGCTTCTGAATGTTCACTCTCGGCAGCATCACGTTCATCCTGAAATTCCACCAGCAGTACCGCGGGGCCCGGCATTTCTGGCGATGTCGCGTCTCCCGGCGCGATACCCAATCTTGCCGAAATCCCCGCCGTTTCGCTGTTAAGAGCGGCGGCACGTAATACCGCGTCATCCATTAATTCGACCGCCGTGGGGTGCAGTGCGAGTATTGTCGGCACAGCGCCTATCGCATCGTCCAGCGATGAGAATGTAAGCAGATAGAGGGAACGTTTCAGCGGCGTGGCATGGAGCCTGAGCGTGGCGGCGGTGACAATCGCCAGCGTCCCCTCGCTGCCGCAGATCAGCGGCGACAAATTCAGATCCCGCTCGTCACATCCACCGTCCAGTTGATCCAGAATCAGATCGAGAGCGTAACCGGCATTACGCCGGTTGAGCTTGGGAAATCGCTCGCGGATCAATGTCCGATATTCCCGAACCACCGCCGCGATCTCCATCGCCAGCGTGGCCGCCCGTTCATCCCGCCTCCCTGCACCCGCCTCCAGTCGAACGGCGCTGCCGTCGGCTAGCACCGTATCCAACGCCAATATATTTTCACTGGTGCGGCCATAACGAAGCGATCGCGCGCCGGCGGCGTTATTTCCGATGCAGCCGCCGATGGAGGCTTGACTGAGCGTCGCTGGATCAGGCGCAAAAAAGAGCGGATGTCCCAGCGCTCTCAGATGCTCATTGACCGCATCAATGGTGATACCGCAGTCAACCTGACAGGTGCGCCTTTGCGGATCGACGGCCAGAACACGCCGAAAATGGTTCGACGTGTCCATCACCACCGCCCGGTTGGTGCATTGACCCGCCAAACTCGTTCCGCCGCCACGCGGCAGAAGCGGAATCCTATTTTCATTGCAAAATGCCGCCAATCGCGAAATCTGCTCGTTGCATTCCGGAATGACCACGGCGAGGGGTTCAAGGGAATAATTGGAGGCGTCCGTCGCGTAAATCTGCCGGTCATGAGCGCCGGTTCGCACCTCGCCGACGCCAAGTGGTAAGAGCCGGTCAGAAAGTTGATTGCCGATTACCGATGATCCGTGCGGTGGTGCCGTAACGTCGGTTGAGTATACAGTTGTCGGTAGTCGAATAGTCTTCGCCATCAGATAAGATCATAATCGATTGATTATCGGTCGGGCATTCCAAGGACTTCGCAGGTGAATATAAACAAATGAGTTGCGTAATTCACTATCAATATTCCCTTAAGACGAGACATGCTCGTGCCGATAAAACTCCGTGGCTGTGAGAAGCAAGCCTGCGAGGCGCCAGCGCCGCGGTGATTCATTGGGGGCAGTGATCGCGGAGTATCTGCACGCGTATTGACCGAGGTGGCTGATGAAAATTGAGCGTTGTGTCTGGCATGAAGATGGCGGCTGGCAGGAACCGGTCAATCCGCTGGCGGACCGCAAGACCGCTAATCTGGTCTTGGTATTTGCGGCACCGAGTCTACTGCGGGAACCGACCCATTTGCGGGATATCCAAAATCGCTTTCCAAACGCCGCTGTCTGCGGTTGTTCCACCGCCGGCGAGATAGCCGGCACACGGGTGTTGGACGATTCATTCACCGCATGCGCGATCGCCTTCGATTCGTCCACCATCATACCCGTTGACGAAGCCATTTCCTCGGCCTCGGAAAGTTTCGCCGTGGGTCGGCGTCTTGCCGACAAACTCCCCAAAGAGGGATTGGTTCATACCCTGGTGCTTTCCGACGGTTTGCACGTAAATGGTGCACAACTTGCTGCAGGTGTTTCTGGCGGTTTGCCCCATGGGGTCGCCGTCACAGGCGGGCTTTCCGGCGATGGTGACCGTTTCAAAGAAACGCTGGTTGTCTGCCGGGGGGTGGCCAAGTCCGGTCACATCGTTTTGATCGGGTTTTACGGCCAGAGACTGCAGGTTGGCTTCGGTTCGATGGGAGGGTGGGATTCGTTCGGGCCGGAGAGGCGCATCACGCGCTCCCAGGACAACATACTCTACGAGCTTGATGGCTGCAGCGCCCTCGATCTGTACAAGGAATATCTGGGAGATCATGCCGCGAAACTCCCGGCCAGCGGTCTACTTTTTCCGTTGACGGTAAGACGTGATAAATCGGACGAATCACTGGTACGAACCATTCTTGCCGTCGACGAGACCAACCGCAGCTTGACATTTGCCGGTGACGTGCCGCAGGGCTCTTTCGCCCGGTTGATGAGGGCTAATTTTGATCGACTCGTCGATGGTGCCACCGGTGCGGCGCAGAAAAGCCGATTGAAACTCGGTCAGAAAACAGATTTCGCCCTTCTGGTAAGCTGCGTCGGACGCAAGCTCGTACTGGGGCCGCGGATTGAGGAGGAAGTCGAAGCAGTCACAGATGTCCTGAATACCGAGTCGGTCGGCGGTTTTTACTCCTACGGTGAAATATCGCCCGTTGCCCCTAACGCCAGTTGTCAACTGCACAATCAGACGATGACCATCACGACGTTTTCTGAGGTTTAATACCGGTATGCATTCCCTGTTGCAGCGACAACTTAAAAAGTGCTTCGGCACCGACCTGCCGGATGATCCGTCACTTCGGCGGCTCGTGGAGATGGTCGACGCCGCCTATACCCACGCAGACGTTGACAG
>DAHWIP010000285.1:0-2940 GCA_027344975.1 Phycisphaerae bacterium | reverse complement strand
TTATCCAGATCCATGAAGCCGCCATCGAGCATGGCCCGGTAAAGCCCGGCGAGTTCCGGATGGATCAATTCAAACATGCTGCGCGCCGCGGACGTGAGAAAATGCTGATCCCCCGCCGGCACGGGATTGCCAGCGGGATCAATCATCGGTTCGTCCCAGGCATAGAGAGCATCGAGCTGATTGTCGCGCTGTCGCTGCCGCATGAGGCGGCTTACCAGCGGGGTAACATGGGTGAGAACCTCGTGGCGGTATGCCGCCACCTGCGCTTCGCCATAGTCAAGACGGCGCATTCGACGATACCCCAACGGTGTAAACACCGCATCGCCCAAAGTCTGTGCCATCTTTGTCCGTAATTTCACGAGTTGATCATACAGATCGTCCAACTGTTCGCGGTTAGCCTGAAAAAAGGCCCACAGAGCCCGGTCAGCATCATGCCGCGTTTCCCGGTTCAGGCTTTGCAGATAAGGCTGCACACCGGCGAGATTCAACTCGCGCCCATCAAATGGAATTTTTGGCGCTGGCCAGCAATTCGGTATATCGGGCTTCGAGGCGCGACTCGGCTTCCAGATCGGACGCGATGGCCGGGTCAAACGAAGCAATATCCACGCGCCAAAGGGCGAGCACATGGGAGGGGAGAATCGGCCCCATCTGATCTTGCGGTATCGTAAGAAGCCGACGTTTGATCTGGGTTTCGTGATCCGTCACCAGCGGGCCGATCTGATCGGCATAATCACGGTCGGCCTTGTACTGTGCATTGGCGGTGTTTTGTGAAAATCTGAGATTGGCGAGTGAAAACCAGGTATCGGTTTCGCGGCGGATGTGTTCCCAACGGGATACCGCCTGCGAAACGGCGCTGCGGTCAAGTTGAACGGTTAATTCAGCGTATTGAGCGGAAAGCCCCTCCCGCGTGGGACGCTGTGCGGTAATGTCGGTAAATTGCATACTGCCTCCGAATCATGGACCATCAACCTGGAACAACATACCGGCAAGCGACGTGGGCGTCTGCGCTGCAGAGATGCTTTTTAACTGCAGGGTAGCCGGCGTCTGCATCATCATCGGCAGCCAGAAGGCCTCACCCCGTGCGTCGTGTGCTGCCGATGCAGCAGACATTATCTTGATCACGGATTAAAGTCTTTCGACCGCTTTTCAAGAGCCGTCAGGATGGCCGCCGAGACGGGCATGACCGACAGGCGTGGCAGTCGCAGAAGTTCCCAGCCTTGAAAGGATTTATCTGCTTTCATGTCTGCGAGGGGAAATATTTTCGACCAGGTGCGGTCATATTGAATTTCCACGACGATGTCATTCGGATCGCCTTTACGTGGAACCGCATCGGTCAAGGCAACAGCTGAGCCCACAATCGCCTTGACATTACCGGTGTGGTAGATGAGCAATCGGTCACCAGCTCGAATCTGACGCAGGTGTTTCAGGGCGAGGGCATTGGCGACTCCGTCCCAGACGGTTTTTCCATCGGCTTTCAGATCATCGATGCTGTAATCGGATGGTTCAGTTTTTAATAGCCAGATGGCCATGTTCACGTTTCCTGTTTATCCGAGTTTATCGACGCCATTGGTCCCGGGCGGCGGGGATTGGCCGTTCGGATGCTGGGCATTTGGATCAACGGATTTTGGAGGGCGTTGCTCCGGCGACGATTTCGATGATGAACCGCGAAGCGGCGGTCCGGGCTGTTTGGGCGGCGTCGACGGCCCAGCACCGCGCGGCGGACGATTTGCCGCAGCGCCGGGATTACGACCGTTCGGGCGCGCATCGCGGTTCGGAGGTGGAGGGAGAACGCCGTCGCCGGGAAACTGCATTTCACGCCCATTGGCCAATCGCGGGCGCGGGCGATTGAATTCCAGAATCTGTTCCATGGGCACGGCGGCTTGCTTGCCGTCGTCATATTGTACGAGCACGAGTTGGGTGAGAATTTGCCCGTCGATCACCCATCCGTCACCGGCTTGCGTTCGCACGCGGCTGTTGCGGCGCGGGAGTTTTGCCTTGAGTTCCTCATATGTTTGATCTTCATAGCGCAGACAACACATGAGCCGCCCGCACCGTCCGCTGATTTTGGCGGTGTCGAGGGTGGCCTTCTGCGTTTTTGCGGCTTTCATGGAGATCGGGGTGAGCACCTTGAGAAATTGCTTGCAGCAGCAATGCTGGCCGCATTTTTCATAATCAGCAATTAATCGGGCTTCATCCCGCGAACCGACCTGCCGCAGATCAATACGAGCACGTAAGCTGTCCGCCAATTCCTTTACCAGCGAGCGGAAATCGACTCTCATTTCCGAGTGAAAATAAAATATTATCCGTTCCCGTCCGAGGAGATACTCAACCTCCACAATTTTCATGTCCAGGCGATGCCGACTCACCAGATCGCGGGCCAGCTTGAGATGACGGGTTTTTTGTTCATCAAGTTTCTGTTGCTCAGCGAGATCTGCGGGCGTGGCAACGCGCAGGATGCGTCCTGAATTGCTGAACGGGTAGTCATCGCCGCCGGAGTTGGCGATGTAGTCGAGCAATTTGTCGCGGGTTATGGATTTACCGCATCCGCCGTTACCGCAGACCGTGGTGAGCATTTCGACAATTTCGGTGCCCCGCGGCGTACGTGCAACGAGCTTGGTGCCACAACCCATCTTATGATCCAAGGTGTTTTCAAATTCCCCGATGGACATTAAATAACCATAACGAACGACCATCGTTTTAGGTTTTTCCGGTTCCGGCTGGGGCGTATCCAGTGGCATTAACTCGAGTGATATCGTCATGTTTCAACTTCTCATCTCTATACGACGGCCCGATGCGAGTACCGCCGCTCTATGGCATTCTACGCCGTCCCGGCAATAAGCACCAATGCCGAGCGCTCCGCATGATGAAAACTAACTGGAGTCAATCGCCATGAGTTTGGAAACAGTCGATCAACTTGCTGGCAGTCGATGATCGCGGGTC
>DAHWIP010000284.1:0-2941 GCA_027344975.1 Phycisphaerae bacterium | reverse complement strand
AATCACTAAGTCGATTAACCCCTCGGCCTGAACCATGGCTTTGACCGCATTGCGATCCGTCGTTTCCACCATCTGGACGCAATCCGGCGGCAAACCCGCCGACTGCAACGATTCACGTATCACCCGAGCCAACACCTGATTGGTATGGCTCGCCTCTTTGCCACCCCGGAGGATGGTTGCATTCCCGCTTTTGATGCAAAGTGCAGCCGCATCCGTCGTTACATTCGGCCGGCTTTCATAGATGATACCAATGACACCAATAGGCACTCGACGCTTCTCCACCCGCAGGCCGTTCGGCCGATCATACGCCTCAATGGTCTGGCCGACCGGGTCAACTTGGGCCGCCACCTCGCGAATGCATTGTGCCATCGATGCGAGTTTTTTGTCCGTAAGGGTCAGGCGGCTGATCATCGCCTCCGCAATTTCGTCATTCCGCGCCGCTTCCACATCCTTGGCGTTGCTCTCGAGTATTTCCGCATATGCCGCTTCCAAACCATCCGCCATCTTATTCAGCGCGCTGTTGCGGGTTTGGCCATCAGTGGCCCCCAATATCCGGGCTGCCGCGCGGGCGCTGCGTCCCATGGCCTCAATGACGGCCTTCATCTCCTCGCTGGTGTCGGGGGTGGCTTTAGCGGTTTTATTCATGTTTCAATCACAACTCCTTTCCAAATTGTATACTCGGCGGTCATAAATATCGAAGCACAGGTGCTGCCCACACCGGCGAGCAAGTGGGCGGACAACCGATAACCCTCACTTTCACCGTGACGTCGATTTCCAGAAATCCCGTCAAACAGATCGGTTGTCTGCGTTGCGAAGCGGAATATGCCGCGTTAGACTTCGGTAGGTAGGGCACAGACCGAAAAAAAAGTCGCGGTCTGAGAGGGGCTGAATTTCGGTCTGGATGATCCATCAGAAGGTAATGTTGTGCAGATATTTGAGGTGAAATAATGGCGAGGCCTGGATCGATTTGTGCAATGTTGTTCCGTAACCACCGAGTCGGCGTTTCAGGCATCATCATGCTGATCGCGTTCGGTTTTGGAATGAGCTCGACAACGCAGGCCAAGACGTGGACGCTGCGGCCGGGTAAGGGTGTCCGTTTTACCCTCTCCTCCAGCACGGGACATTACCGCGTGTACTGGTCCAAAACCCGTTGGGCCTACAGCGGTGTAACCACCACGTTGCCGGAAGATATAAAGCAATCGACCGTCAGCACATCCCTGGGCAAAGGAATCCAACTCAGTTGGATGCAGACCGGCATGCCAACAGAATTTACCGCCACGGTTTATCCCAGGCGCGGAGCGATTATTTTCAGTGCGGCTGATGAATTGGCGGGTGCCCGCTTCCCGGTCTTCACCAGCGCACCACCGGCGCTGATGCACATGGGGCTCACACGGCAGCAGTTTTCTCCCCCTCGATTCAGACTGGTCGACACGGCAACTCCCTGGGTATTTTTCAATAAAAAATTTCAGACCTGTATCTTCTCTCCCGCATCGGAAATACTGGTTTCGTGTCTATATGGCAATGGTGAAAATCTCATCGCCGATGGCTTTAATAAAGGCACCGTCGGCATCGCACTCAAAGAACCCCATCAGACGATCATGATATTTGGAAGCGGTATTCGCAGAACCGTTGCTGCATGGGGTGATGCCTTCCGAACGTTGCACCATCGGCCGGCGACGTCACAGGAGGCGACGCCCATCTTGCGGGATTTCGGCTATTGGACAGATAACGGTGCCTCCTACTTCTACAACTATGACAAAAAATATGGGTACACCGGCACGCTTCTGAAAATGGCGGCCGAATATGCCGAAGATCACATCCATCTCGGATACATGGAACTCGATAGCTGGTGGTATCAGAAATCGTACCATTTCTTTACCGGGCGTAAGCTCACTGCGATGAATGGCAATTTGCCCCGGCATAATCGATGGAACCACTTCGGCGGCATATGGCGCTATCAGGCCTCACGTCAACTTTTTCCCCATGGCCTCGCTGCGTTTCAACATAAGCTTGGTCTGCCGCTCGTCGTACATACCCGCTGGATCGCCTATCACAGCCCCTACCGCAAGATGTACAAAATCTCAGGCATTGCGGCGGTGGACCCGGCTTACTGGCGCTCCCGCGCAAAATATCTGGCCGACAGCGGGGTGCAAGCCATGGAGCAGGATTGGCTCGTCAACATCTATGGTCGATCCCCGCAACTTCATATTCATCTCTCTTTAGCAAGAGATTTTGCCCATGGGATGGCTCACGCAATGGCCGCCCGACATATATCCCTTATTTATTGTATGGAGACCAGTCGGTTCCTCATGGAAGCCGGTGTTCTGCGTGATGTTATCTTCATGCGCGGGGCGGGCGACCGCTTCGTACCGGCGTTCTGGCGGGACTTCATCTACAATTCCATGTTCATCCACGCTGTTGGCGCCTGGCCGTGGTCCGATGTTTTCATGAGTAATGAACGCGGAAACATGCTCCTCTCTCTGCTTTCAGGCGGACCGGTGGGCGTAGGTGACCCACTGGGGCGGATTGATCCGAAGAATATTGACATGACCACGCGGGCGGATGGCCGGCTGGTGAAACCGGCGGCTCCGCTGATGCCGACCGATCAGACGATCGTCAATGATGCTCTGGGACGGAAGATTCCGCTGGTGGCCACCACGCATACCGGCAGGCATATTCGAAGCACCCTGGTGTTTGTGTATCGCCGTACCGGGTTTCATTCCACCGTCATTCTCACGCCGCGCAGTCTCGGTCTTGATCCGCATGGGGTGTGGATCGCGAGAAATTATTTCACCGGCAAAACCGTCCTGTTTAATCGCGATCATACGATACGAGTTACCCTGGCACCTCATAAGTGGGCGTATTGGGTTTTGGCTCCGCTGCTTCCATCCCGGATAGCGTTTTTTGGTGATCTTGAGCAGATGGTGCCGGCGGGTCGCCA
>DAHWIP010000283.1:0-2949 GCA_027344975.1 Phycisphaerae bacterium | reverse complement strand
ATGGCGGGTTTCGCTGTCGGAGTTGTGGAGCGTAGCAAGATTCTTGAAGGTTCCGATGTGGAGATCGGCGACAGCATCATCGGGCTGGCCTCCAGCGGTCTGCATTCCAACGGCTATGCGCTCGTGCGGAAAATCTGCTTTGATAAACTGGGCATGTCACCCGACGATCATGTGGCGGAATTGGGATGCACGCTCGGTGAAGAATTGCTTCGCCCGACCCGTATCTACGTGAAGAGCACCTCTGAAATACTGAAAAAATATAAAGTCAAGAAGATCATCAAAGCGATGAGCCACATCACCGGAGGTGGCCTGCCCGGCAATCTGCCGCGTGTGCTGCCTGAATCCATGGCCGCGAAAATCAAACGCAGCGCCTGGCCCATCCCGCCCATCTTCCATTTCCTTCAGACCCACGGCCCGGTGGACGCCGATGAAATGTTCAACGTCTTCAACATGGGGATTGGCTATGTGATGGTGGTGCGGCCCAACTTCACCCGTTCCATCATGACGGGGCTTCGAGCCTTGGGAGAAAAGCCCTATTTCCTCGGGAAAGTGAAAAAGGCCTCCGGCGAAGCGCTCATCGAATGGAGCTGAGACGCCTGTGGCACTTGTCAATCGGGCGGCTGCAATTTACGATAACAGATGGTAAAGGGGGCGTAGCTCAACTGGTAGAGCGCTGCCTTTGCAAGGCAGAGGTTACCGGTTCGAACCCGGTCGTCTCCATCCCTTTCCTTCGTCGCCTTGGCTGCCTGTCCTGATTTGCCCTCGGCCTTTTTGTATTCAGCGATTCGTATTGAGCCGCCCGCTCCGCGCCATTAACATCAATCAAATGGAGATATCCATTCACAAAAGCCGCGCCATCGCGTACGCCTTAATCGCCTGGGGAATTTTCATCGCGATTCCGGGTTGTCATTCCCGCCGGTCTGATTCTGCGGGTGTGCGCTTGGGCGACCATACCAAGCCGCGAATGGTCAGCACCGTTCCGGCTGCGACGGAAATCCTCCTGCAGTTGCACGCCGGCGCATGCTTGGCGGCAGTCTCCACCTACGATAAACCTTTGCTTCCCGCATCCCTGAAAAATCTTCCCGTCATCGGCAATTACCTGCGCCTCAATACTGAGCTCATGCTCAAGTTGCATCCCACCAGCTTGATTCTTCAGATCAATCCTGCGCTGATCCCGGCCGGTGTGCGGGAACTCTGTCAAAAAGTGCATTGTCAGATTATTGATATTAAACTCAATTCCGCGCGGGAACTTGAAACCACCGTGCTGCGCCTTGGTAAAGCCGCAAATTGCACGGGCCCGGCTCGCCGTGCGGTCGCCCACCTCCGCAAGGGGTTTCAATCGCTGGAACACAGCCGCCGCAGTGTGCCGCCGGTTCGCGTGGTTTACGTCCTGTCGGCCCAGCCGCTGATGGTTGTCGGCGGGGGGAACTTTATGGATGATGAAATCCAGCTTGCTGGAGGAATAAACCTGGGACGAACGTTTGGCAGCGGCTTTCCGAAAATCACGCATGCGGAACTTCTGCAACTCAAGCCGCAGAAAGTACTCGTCTGGCATCCCAATGCGACGGTGCATCACTCTTACCGCTGGCTCGTGCGGCATTACGGCCCCAAGCTCTGCCGTATCCAATGGCGGGATGCCGACCTGCTCACCTTAAACGTGATAGCGCGGATACATCAGTTGAGCCGGATGATTCATCAGCCGATTTCCGGCATAACCCGCGTGCGTGTGGGAGAGAAGCCATGAAAGTTGCACTGGCGGCTTCATCCGGTATTTTGCTCGGCGTTGCGATGGTGAGCCTCTGCATAGGGCCGGTTATTCATCACGGCATCACAATCGGATGGGGCATTCCCCACGGTGCCATATTTAATCTGCGACTTGCACGGATTGCAGCGGCGGCCATTGTCGGCGCTTCACTGAGCCTCTCCGGGGTCTATTTGCAGAATCTGCTCCGCAACCCACTGGCCGACCCTTATGTGCTGGGGCTCTCCGGGGGGGCGTCGCTCGGCGTTGTCATCTGGATTTTCATCATGGCAGCCATTTCACATTTCACCGGTCTGCCCCATTGGCTTTCTGTGCTGCTTAGTGCGGGCCATACCTTGCCATCTTTTCTCGGCGCCGGTGCAGCGGTGACCACCTGTTTCTGGCTGGGGCGCCGGCGCGGATCGAGCTTCATTGATCCTGTACGTCTGATCCTTGCCGGGGTTATTATCAGCACCATTGCCGGGGCTTTAATGTTGCTGATCAACAGCTTCCTGCCGACCTACGATCAGAACCGCATCTATTTTTATCTCTTCGGATATATCAGTGAAATCACCCCGACTTGGCTCCTGCTGCTGGGAATTCTCGTGCTCCTGATCGCCTGGGGATTGGGTCTCGCCAACGCCCGCCGCCTCGATATTTCCTCCCTTTCCGATATGGAGGCGGCATCGCTGGGGGTCTCCATGCACCGTATGCGGATGCTGAATTTCGTGGTTTCCAGTGCCCTGACGGCGACGGCCGTCGCCATTGCCGGCCCCATCGGTTTTGTTGGTCTGATATGTCCGCACATCAGTCGACGGCTGATCGGGCCCGATCATCGCAAACTGCTGGTCATTTCGCCGATTCTCGGGGCGGCGCTGCTGATCGCGGCGGATTTAATAACCCGCATCTCCGCCATGGAACTCAATCATCCCATTCCGGTGGGTGTGATGACGGCACTCATCGGCGGGCCTCTGTTCCTGTATCTGATGCGGGATAAGATCGGATGGCGATAAATGCGTGATAAATCTCAATCCGGTACCGACACGGCGGTGACACTTACCGATGTCACCTTTGCCTATGGTCTTGCGCCCGTCGTTCATGGCGTGAACATGGCCTTTTCAAGCGGAAGCATAAATTCCATCGTCGGGCCCAATAGTAGCGGAACATCCACCTTCGCGGGTTTACTCCCCCGTATGTTGGAGCCCCTC
>DAHWIP010000282.1:0-2977 GCA_027344975.1 Phycisphaerae bacterium | reverse complement strand
ATGCACAGGTGCATCGCTCGCACTGAGCAGATTCATGCCGGAGGCGACGGCCGATTCAACGCCGGGTAAGGCTTCAGTGCGGGCAGGGGAAGAAGGTTTTTTAGGTTGCGGCGGGCATCCTGCCGGAGAAGGGCTTCTATGAGTATTGCCAAACCGTCGATTCAGCGAGATCCAACCAGCGGGGAAAAGGCGGCAAAAAAACTGCGCGTGGCGATGATTGGTTGCGGCGGCATCAGTGAACATTACATGCGGGCCGTGAGTAAATTGGACCGCGTCGAGGTCGTTGCTGCCGTGGATACCCTGCCGGATGTATTGGCGGCCTTTCAGAAGCGGCATCAGATTCCCGAGGTCTTCGCCGATTATCGCGATATGCTGGCGAATGTTTCAATCGACGCGGTATGCGTGTGCACGCCCAATCTTCACCACGCCCCTATTTCGATCGCGGCCCTGCAGGCAGGTGCTCATGTATTAACCGAAAAACCGATGGCGCTGACTCCCAAAGAATGCGTGGAAATGATTCACGCGGCGCGAAACGCAAAACGCAAGCTCGCAGTTGGTTTTCAATATCGGTTTCATCCCGCGACCCAGATGCTCAAGCGGGCGGCAGATAGCGGGCAGTTCGGCGCGATCATGCACGTGAAGTGTCAGGCACTCAGGCGCCGTGGTGTGCCCAACTGGGGGGTATTTGCCCAGAAAAAACTCCAAGGGGGCGGGCCGCTCATCGATATCGGCGTGCACGTGCTTGAAATGGCCCATTATGTCATGGGCTCGCCTCGTCCGGTCAGCGCCTCGGGAAACATCTGGACGTTTGAAGGGAATCGCCCGAATCATGTCCCCTGCATGTGGCCCGACTGGGACTGGCAGCAATACGACATCGAAGATATGGCCGTCGGACAGATTCGATTTGAAAATGGCGCCCTTCTGCAAATTGAGGCGTCGTTCATTGCCCATATTGAAAAGGACCAGTGGAATTTTCAGATCAGCGGCACGCAGGGCGGAGCCAACTGGGACCCGCCGCAGATATTCACCAACCATGTCGGGACGATGGTGAATATGACGCCCGCCTATCTTCCACCGATGGATTTTGACGGCCTTTTCAAAGCCAAACTGGAAAGCTTTGTTACTTCCGTGCTTGAGGACACTCCTCTCGACGCCCCCGCCGAAGCCGGGCTCGCGATACAGGAGATGATCGACGGCATTTATCGTTCAGCGGAGGTCGGCCATGAAATTGATATTCGCACGCGCTGATATCATCAACGAGGCCGGTTCATGACCCAGATTCATCCCATTGATCCCGGCGATAGCGGACTTGATTGGGTAAGCTTTTCCCACGATGGGAAAATTCTACATGCAGCCGGCCGTATGCAGACACTCATCGCCCGAAAAACCAAGATAAAACTGAACAGTTCTACGACCGCGAAGCCCACTCCCAAAACCCGAATCCGATCCCGGGGGCCGGGCGGCAGAGCCCAAACGACCACTTTGGCGCAACTGCTTCACCAACTTTGCAGAATGACGTCAAGTCCGGGATCGAAACCGTCTCTGCAATGGCACGCAACGTGGAAATATCGAAGACATGATTTTCAGGCGCTCTGGCTGGCTCAACAACCGTCGAAGACCGCACCAGGGCTGCTGGTAAGCATCCCACCTTCGCGGATGGATGAGATCATCAATCCTCACGATGAATCAAAAACGCAGTTGCAGGCGATTGTTGAAACCGCCGTTGACGGCATCATCACCATCAACGAACGGGGTTTGATTGAAACCTTCAATCCTGCGGCGGAAAAACTTTTCGGGTACCGGGCGGCGGCGGTTCTGGGAAAGCCAGTTTCCATGCTGATGCCCGAACCTTTCAAGAGTGAACACGCCCATTACGTCAATCGCTACCTTGAGACGGGCGAGAAACGCATTATTGGTATCGGGCGCGAGGTCGTCGGTCGACGCAAGAATGGAAGCACATTTCCCATGTTCCTGTCGGTCGGCGAGCAGCGCGGCAACGGCAGCAGGAAGTTCACCGGGATCGTGCGTGATATTACGGATCGGAAGCGGACGGAATCGCAGGTGCTGCTGGTTTCGGAGCGGGTACAGCAACGACTCGGCCACGATCTTCATGACGGGCTTGGGCAGGTGCTTACCGGCGCTGCTCTGCTCGCCAAGGCTCTGGAGACCCGATGTGGCGGGCGGAATCCAGATATGCGCGATGAGCTTAACCATCTCGTGGGCATTATCGGTGAGGCGGGCCGGCAGGTACGCAAGCTTTCACGCGGACTCCAGCCATTGGAACAGGTTTCCGATTATGTTTCGGCCATAGAATCGCTGCGTGCCCAGCTCAGCGCCGCGGGCACCCAACATCTGGAAGTCCACGCCGACCATCTGCCGCCCGAGGCCCGGCTTATCCATGCCAACAACCTTTTTCGCATTGCCCAGGAGGCAACGTCCAACGCATTACGCCACAGCGAGGCTCGACGCATCTCCATTGATTCAACAACCAGCGGCCGATCGGTTCGACTGGTTATTGAAGATGACGGGCGGGGCTTTACCCGATCGGGACAGCGCGGGCTGGGTCTGCATATCATGGATTACCGGGCGAGGCTCATGGGTGGACAACTCGTGGTAAACTCCAAACCGGAGCAGGGAACACGGATCGTTTGCCATGTGGATTGCGGCATCATCACAGGAGAATTCGGAGAATCGATCAGATGAACAACACCGTGGTTTCCAAAACTTCGCCGCTCACTCCTACCATCGTGATTGCCGATGATCACCCGGTTTCACGTGAGGGGCTTGTGGCCATTATTCGGGCGTCGAATTCGGGGCGTATGATCGGCCAGGCGGGAACGGGCCGGGAGGCGCTCGAACTGGTTGAGAAACTTTCTCCCGATATTCTCATTCTGGATTTATCGCTGGGCGATCGACCCGGCCGGGAGCGGGTAGTCGAAGGCCGACATGGGCGTCCCCCGGTCAGGCCTCGTCACAC
>DAHWIP010000281.1:0-2984 GCA_027344975.1 Phycisphaerae bacterium | reverse complement strand
TACCATCCATGACACCGTTTATCGGCGGCGACACTTGCCCTGAGCCTTTCTTCATGGAGTTTGCGCCACATGACGACTTCCAACCCCACACCACCGGGAGATGACGTTTCACGACGTCACTTTCTCAAGGTGCTCACCGCCGGTTCAGCGGCGATGATCATCACGCCGCACCCCAGTGCCACCGCCGCCGCCCACGCCGAGGAAATCGGCGTTCCGCTGCGCGGGCCTGACGGCCGGGTCATCCTGTTTCACCCGCCAATGGCATCGGGCATTTCTCTGGGCGGCATGGGGGCCGGCACGTTCGAACTTCGGGCCGACGGGGCAATGTATGAATGGCAGATATTTAATAACTGGGGGCAGAGGCTGGTTCTGCCCGATACCTTCTTTGCCGTTCGCGCTCAGCAGGAAGGTGCGCCGGTCGTCACCCGCCGATTGGAAACCGTCCGTCATACCGACAACCCGGGCCGTCCGGTCCAAAATATTACCTACGAAGGTCGAGCCCCGATTGCGAAGTTGTGGTACGACGATCCGGAACTGCCGCTGGATATCTCTTTGACGGCATGGTCACCTCTGATGCCGCATCAACCACGGGAGTCCGGTTTTCCCGCCGCCGTATTTTCTTTTGAACTGACGAATCGTTCAGCTAAGAAGGCGCAGGCCACCATACTCTCGAGCATGCGCAACGGAGTGGGTTTGAATAACGGCTGGACCGGAACGGAGAACCGGCTTGAGCGGGATCCGACCATGACGGCCGTTCACATGAAAGCTCGGACCGATTCGCGCCCGTCGGCGATGAGCAAACCTGTCCGCGTTCTGGCATTGATTGAATCCATACCGGCCAGAGTACGTGAAGTTTTACACAACACGAAAAATTTCGCTCTCGATACCAGCGTGAATGTCAATTCCGGATCGGTGGTTCTGCCATACTCAACCGCCAAGGAACTCGCCGAACATTACGACGTGATCTGGCTCGGCGAAATTCCGCATGCTAAAGTGGCGCTCGGCGAAGATAATATGACCATCATCCGGGATGCTGTACATCACGGCGTCGGCCTGCTGGCCACCGGTGGATGGGACGCATTTTACGGCGACAGCGGCGATCGCTGGGGACATCTCAACGGCACGCCGATTGACGAAGCGCTGCCGGTACATCTATGCAATTCCATTGATACGGTCAACAACCCGACCGGTATTGATCTGGTTGAAAAAACAGATTTTCTATTTGGCGAACCACAACGCGAAACGATCGGCGGTTACAACCGAATCGCGGGATTAAAATCCGGAGCCAGAGTGCTTCTCAAAACCACCGGAGGCGCTCCGCTGCTGATTACAGGACATTACGGCAAAGGGCGTACCGCGGTTTGGGCCTGTTCAGTCGGCGGCGGTTGGCCCCCGGCAGATTGGACGCAGGTGCCGATGTTTTATGCCGGTCTGCTGGCCCATCTCGCACACGCAACCTTCAACCCCGGCTTTGGCGTTGATCCATTCGATACCACCAGCGGCGACATGACGCTCGCCATTCTTACGCCGACCGCTTCGGCGTCCGCACAGTGGCGGGATCGCCGTGCGCTGTGGAAACGCTTTGAAGATCAAGGCACACTGCTGGATCAGGAAGTGCCGCCGGAAGAGGCGCGAAATACCGCACTGGCCTCCACCATCGACCTCTCGCCCGGCGAAAAACGCACGATCACGTTCATCCTGGCCTGGCACTTTCCCAATCAATATGATTATTCGCGCAATGCAAATTTTCTCGGCCACATGTACAGCCGGTGGTTTCATAATTCCATGGAAGTGGTCCGCGAGCTGGCGTCACGCCACGGTGATTTATTCACACGCACCAAAAGTTTTCAGGATGCGCTTTATGCGAGTTCCATGCCGCCGAAAGTAAAGGATGCGATTAACGCACAGCTGACCACCCTGAGCAAAGAAACATGGTGGGTGAAGGACGGCACCTATGCGGTCTGGGAAGGGATGGGGTGCTGCGGATTACAAACCCTCGATGTGGCGTTTTACGGGTCCAATCCCATTTCACTCCTCTTTCCACATCAGCAGAGGACGTCCATGCGGCTCAGTGCACGCCATCAAAAACCGGACGGCGAAATGCCGCACTTTTTCCCCGGCACGTTTGAACACCCGGACGCATGGTACAAGATCGATCTCATGCCGGCGTTTACGTTGATGGTGTACCGCGATTATCTCTGGTCCGGTGACCATGCCTACCTGCGGGAAATGTGGCCGGTGATTACCAAAGCGATGGCGTATGACCAGCGCACCGATAAGGGCGGAGATTATCTGCCCGATGACCACGGCCCTGACAGCACCTTCGACGGTTGGCCGATGAACGGTACCACCTCGTATGTTTCAAGTATTTTCCTGGCCGCATTGGCTGCCGGTATTCGAATGGCGCGGATATTGGGCGACCATAAAACCGAAGCCAACTACACACTCTGGCTTGAAAAAGGGAAGCGGAGCTTTGAATCCGAATTATGGAATGGGCAGTATTATCAGATGGCCCGCGACCTCAGAACCGGAACTGAAAACACGGGCATTCTTCTGGCGGGTACCGTCGGACAGTGGTTTGCCGACTTATGTGATCTCGGAGAGATTTTACCGCGCGACCATGTGCGAATGCACAATGAAGCGGCTTTTCATTATTGCCGACAGAAGACCCGCCCCGGCATGCCTTACGTGCATCCGCATGATGGTATCGCCTACATCAACGGTTTCTGGCCCCACGGCGGCACGCCGTCCGGTGAAGGACAGTGGAGCGGGCCGTGGACGGGGATCGAATTTATGTTTGCCTCATCCCTCGCCTACCTCGATCGAACCGATCTTTCCGTCACCGTAACCACCGATGTGTATGATCGCTATGTCCATCGCCGGGCTCCGTGGGATCACATTGAGTGCGGCCAACATTATTTTCGAGCACTGAGTGTCTGGACGGTGCTGCTGGGCCTGCAGGGTTTCAGATGGGATGCCATCCG
>DAHWIP010000280.1:0-2997 GCA_027344975.1 Phycisphaerae bacterium | reverse complement strand
ACCTGAATGATCCCCGGCGGTGAACTCGGTCTCGCTCCTTTTCCCTGCAGTTGGCGGTTATCCACTGCGGTGGCAACCGGTGGATTAAATCCATCGGCTCGCAGTTGCGATGGTCGCGGCAGGAGTTTTCTGCGGCATTTACGGGTAGAATGGGGGTGGAATTCCGATAGCGGATGGTTGTGAAAAGGCTTTCAGATTTAATGAAGATTAGAAATTTCTGTATCATTGCCCATATTGATCATGGCAAATCAACTCTGGCGGACCGGATATTGGAGCGTACCGGCGCTATTACCGAGCGGGAAATGCAGGCTCAATTTCTGGATGATCTGGATCTGGAACGCGAGCGGGGAATCACCATCAAGGCCAGTGCCGTTACCGTGCCGCATGAATTCGGCGGCGAAAAATACATGTGGAATCTGATTGATACGCCGGGCCATGTGGATTTCCATTATGAGGTGGCCAAGGCGCTTCAGGCGTGCGAGGGGGCATTGCTGGTGGTGGATGCCACGCAGGGGGTTCAGGCCCAGACGGTTGCCAACGCGTACGCCGCCATCGAGGCGGGGTTGGAGATTGTGCCGGTGATCAACAAGATCGATCTGCCCAGCGCGCAGCCCGATGCGGTTGCAGAGGAGATGGAGCAGGTGCTGGGAATCGATGCGCTTTCGGCCGTGCGGATATCGGCCAAAAGCGGTATCGGAATCCCGGAACTTTTTCAGGCGATTTGCGAGCGGCTGCCCGGGCCGCGGGGGGATGTGAGCGCCCCACTCCAGGCGCTGGTGTTTGACAGTAAATATGATGACTACCGCGGCGTGATCGTTTATGTGCGTGTGTTTAACGGGCGGCTGACCATGGGGCAGAAACTGCGGTTCATGGGGCAGCAGCGGATTTATCAGGTCACGGGTCTGGGGAAATTTACACCGCGGGCGGTGGCGGTGGATTCCATCGGAGCGGGTGAAGTCGGCTTTCTGGTGGCCAATATTAAAACATTGGGCGATGTGACCATCGGCGATACCGTGACCGACGCCATGGCGCCGGCAGCCGAACCGCTGCCCGGTTACCGTCCGCCAAAACAGATGGTGTACTGCGATTTTTATCCCGGCCCGGATACGGAATATACCCAGCTCCGGGAGGCGCTGGAGAAACTGCGGCTCAATGATTCCTCCTTCACCTTTGAGCCCGAAACATCTGATGCGCTGGGATTCGGCTTCCGATGCGGCTTTCTGGGCCTGCTGCACATGGAGATCGTGCAGGAACGACTGGAACGTGAACAGAAGGTGCAGGTGGTGCAGACCGCCCCCACCGTTCCCTACGAAGTTGTCCTGGCCGATGGTACGGTGAAGATGATTGATTCCGCGTCGGGCCTGCCGGATTTAAGCACGGTCAAGGCGGTCCGGGAGCCGATGATCCGCGCCAGTATTATTGTGCCGGCGGAAAATATCGGCGATATTTCCAAGCTCTGTCAGGAAAGGCGTGGGGTTTATCGAAAGACGGAATATCTGAGTGCATCGCGGATTATCATGGAATATGATCTGCCGCTGGCGGAAGTCATTTTTGATTTTTTTGATAAGTTGAAAACAGCCACTCGCGGGTATGGCACACTGGATTACGATCTGATCGGTTTCCATGAGGAAGATCTGGTCAAAATGGATATTCTGGTCAACGGGCAACCGATTGACGCCCTGAGTCTGATTGTGCATCGGTCCAAGGCGGAATCCCGCGGCCGCGCGATCATCCGTAAACTCAAGAGTGAAATTGGACGCCATCTCTTTGAAGTACCGCTGCAGGCGGCCATCGGATCACGCGTGATCGCGAGAGAAACCATCAGTGCGATGCGGAAGAATGTTACGGCAAAATGCTACGGCGGCGACGTGAGTCGTAAGCGGAAGCTGCTGGAGAAGCAGAAAGAGGGGAAGAAACGGATGAAACAGGTGGGACAGGTGGAGATTCCGCAGGAGGCCTTCATGGCCGTGCTGGAGCCGGGGGAATAAAGGCGTATTGTTGCATGAAATCGATCTCTGCTGGTTATCGGACAACCTGCGCCGCCGCCTTGAATTATTGTTCTGTTATTTGATATTCCCTCGCCGAAGATAGCTTTATAAATCCGTTACTGCACAAAATCCAGGATCGCGCCTGCGAGGCGATGGTTCTCGGACGCTGATCGTTTCAATTTAATAGTATGTCGCCCCGTGGCGGTGGGAGATTCATTCAACCCGGCAGCGGCTTTGGCCGATGAAACTTGTCGGCTCGGCTGGCCAAGGAATCGCCACCGGCCCGGCGTTGATTGTGGGTGGTGCGGGGTGCCACTGAACAGAGTGCTGTTCAGGCCTCGCGAAAGAATACGCCTGCGGTCAACCTTCGGCAAACCAGATATGTGAACGGTTTCGACAGGGGTGAGAGGTCGACCCACCCGAGTTGAGACGTTTGACTATCTGGCCAGCCCTGCCGAAATGTGTCCTGATCCGGAGAACCAGTTAATGAAACGCTCATCAGCAAAAAATAAAGGTTTTACGCTGATTGAACTGCTCGTGGTGATTTCGATCATCGCCCTGCTCATCGCAATCCTGCTGCCCAGCTTGGCCAAAGCGAAAGAATTAGCCAATCGGGCGGTATGTTCAGCCAACATCAAGGGCATCATTCAGACCATGTTCACCTATGCCCAAAGCAATAACAGCGTGTTCCCCTGCACTCCGGGGCCGGTGAGCACAAGCTACAGCAACCAGCCTCAGCAGCCCGGTAGTTTCGTCCTCGGACAGAACGCCGGAACCGTTGTGGCCGACTGGTATGGTAATACCACTTCATCGGGCGGAACCGGTAGCACGTCTGGCATCCAAACGCAGGATGAAGGCGATCCGCTGGCCTGCATGTGGATGTTGGTGTTGCAGAATTATGCCACCCCGAAGAGCTTCATCTGCCCGTCAGATCCCATCGCGACGACCCCCTCGCTGGAATATTCGCAGACGGTTGCAACCAGCGGCGGAACCTCCGTTCAGCCCAATT
>DAHWIP010000027.1:0-12265 GCA_027344975.1 Phycisphaerae bacterium | reverse complement strand
TACGTAATTTTCAGGGCTTTAGGCCAATACTCCTGATTCTGGGAGTAAAAAACCCACGTCTCCGGACAACCATCATCACCCGGCAGCAGATCCGACTCATAACTGCTCGGAAGGCCGCTGTTATCCAGTCCCCACCACTCAAGCTGTGGAGGGTTGCTGCCCGGTACGATTGACCCATCGGTCCAATCGACCGAAAAGCTCGGAACGCCGCGAAGCATGATCGGTTCCATGCGAATACAGCCGTTGAATATTCCATGGGTAGAGTCATAAGGTGTCGCCACGGTACCATATCTGTTGCAGAGTGGATCGGCGATGGGCACATTGATATTACCTTGACTCACGGCCAGGCTGTTGAGGTACGAGGCCAGTGTCTGCTGCGGCCCGCTGCTGCCACCGCCGCCTCCGCCCGGTCCACCAGGCCCGCCGCCCGGGCCACCCTGAAGGCCGACGTCGTAAGCGGCATCAAGCCCGGAAGAAGTCTGATAGAACGTCTCCCCGTCCGGCGCTGTCCAATAGCCGCCGTTTCCATTCAGGCTGCTGTAGACTCCGGCTCCCCAAGTTGGACTTCCCGGTGGAATCATCAAGATGCATTCACGGCCGAAGAAAAATTGACCGGCCGTTTCACCGGATGGAAGTGCGGCGGGACTTCCATTTGGAATCGAACTCGGATTCCAACTGTTTTCAGGCCAATACGGCAATTCGGGATTTCCAGTATCTTCCGCCGCAGGTCCATAGGAGGCCGTCAACTGGCCATACCAGATTTGCGCTTTAGTCGCTGTGAGATAATCACTCATACTCAGCGTGGCGGATGATCCCGATCCCGAATAACTGCCGGTGCGGCCCTGAAAATGGCCATCGGCAACAAACGTGAGCTGATCCGCTCGCCAGACCGGATATTGTGAGGGAGTCCAACCGGAGGATGATCCTATCGATCCGCCCGGTCCACCTCCCGGCCCACCGGTATCCGCCGGGGGCGGAATGTACAACTCACGCCATAAAAGCGGCAATGTAGAGGGATTTTCCCCGCTGCTTGAGCCCGTCGATCCACCCCCGCCGCCCCCGCCACCGGGCCCTCCGCCGGGGCCCCCACCGGGCCCTCCGCCCGGCCCGCCGCCACCGCCACCTGTACCTCCACCGGAGGTATTACCGGCGGCCGCCACGAGGCTCGGATGTATGCACAAATAATAATTGTCGTTGTACGTTACTTCATCGCCCGGAGTGTATTGTACGCCCGGAAGCCATGGTGGAGCATAGTAATGTTGTCGAATGACGAGAAATTCATTGGTGTCAAAATGCCGGAAGTCATGCGATATCTGCGCTTCAACCACCCGTACAGAAGCCATTGTGCTCAGTGTGGCTTGGCCCAGGCGAACCGTCGAGCCCGCAAGATGAAAGACCTCACCAATCGCCGCCATCATGATCACCATGATGATCAACGCCACCAGTGTCTCAATGAGAGTAAAAGCCGATCTTGTCGACCAACGACCTGGCGGCACACCATGAGCATGCCTGCAAATCGGTGGCATGATCGGAATGTTTGCGGCGCCCACAGCGCTATCTAAAGCCTTTGATTGATTCATAGATTCACCATCGTCTGAAAGACATAGATCAACGGCGACACCGACCGGCCCTCGGCAGGTGGTGCATAGATCACGTAATCATTTGGTGGGGGTGTTCCCGGGAGCAGATCGTTCATGGTAATGGTATGGGTTGTCGGATCGACAATCAGATGAAACACCGAACCCGTATTCATATCGACGCCTAACGACCCGATGGGCATTGCCCCCGTGATGTTCGATGCGCTCGGAACCACGCTCTCGAGCGGGCCGTAAAATAATTGTGGGTAATTGGCCACACCGTCGGTCGTCACCGGTTGACCGCCACCGGAACTTCCCGATGTGGGATATCGCGCACTGGGATCGGGATTGCTGAACACGAAAATGGATACGCGGTAAGTGGTCCCGTCTGTAGTCGGCCCGCCGGATGGGCTTGTCACCGGTTCGAGCGAGGCGCTCCAGTAGTATGAGGAATTCCCTGCCTGCGCAGCCGATCCCTGCACTGTAAAGGGGTGATCGGTTCCAAATGCGTAGGGATATGGACCTATGAACTGGGGCGGGTTTGTTCCCGTATACTCGGATTCAATGGACCCCAGCGCATTGGTCGCGATGATCTGCGCAACGGTTCTCTCACTGTCCTGATTGGTCCACTTGATGGCAACCGGAAAAACTCCCGCCACCATCAGCATCCCGGTCCCCAGCACAAAGATGGACACGAGCATTTCAACCAGGCTGAATCCGCGATGCTGTCCCCGACCGCCGATCCGACCTCTGTGTGCATGAATGATGACTGAGTGCATACTGTCACCCGCTTGATAAAATTTCATTTAAGAAGCTCCCCCGTGTAGGTGTTGACCACAAAAATATTACTCTGTGTTATCATGTACGCCGCCTCGGCTGATGTGTTGGCGGTAGCGCTGGCCGGCCATCCGCCGGGTTCAAAGATTGTCAAGCCGGGTGAACTGGGGCCATAGGCATGAATGGAATCCCAATAATTGCTGTTGCCGGGCAGGGCTTCCGGTGCGGCGGTTACCATGGAGTTGAGTATCTCGACATGGCCGGAGCCGTCGAATACGATCGCTCGAAGAGGACTGTTCACCGCCGTCGTTGAACCCGGAGGCATCGCAAAGCCGTCATCCGTGGTCCCGCCGATCACCGTTGCTACAAAAATCCCATCGGGCAGATAGCTCACTGGAATGGATGAATCGGCTTCAAACGTGAGGGTGGAACTTAGTCCCGCAGGCTGACCCGGGGCCTCGGTCTCCACCGCAATCGCAGTTTGAGAGTCGTTTCCCGGTTCCTCAAAGAAGATCACGGCAACTGCCGTGTGATCTTCGAGTGCCAGAGATCTGGCTTGAGCCAGCATCGCCGATATCTGATTTTCGGCCTGCACGAGATTGTTATTCGTCAGAAGTGTCGCCAGCGCGGGAATGGAAATGAGCGATGCAATGACAATAATGGCGATCACGACGAGTAATTCCGTCAGCGTAAACGCGCGCCGTGGCATCATGAAAGGTTTCAGGTACGAGTACTTCCGCCCAATCATCAACTGCTACTCCATGGCTGTCTCGCTCACTAGGCTGCCGATGCAAAATCTCCGATTCTCCGGGCGATCCGCCGGTCCAGCGCCCCTCGAGTTTTGATATCGGTCTCTCTTCGTATCAGTCATTAAAACTGTAATGAGTTGCAGGAGACATTATCGGCGGATTCGCCCCTTTGCGCTCGCCGGGAGTTATTATCGGTAATTCGATTCCGCCCATAAGTTTCCTGGCCGATAGCTTGCTCCCCCCAATCCCTCCAATCGCAACACCTCGGCGCGATTCAGAACCGGCGGAGGCCGGGTGTCGGCGAAAGTTGCGGGGCAGACCTGTCGGCGGGACAGCATCCACGTCCTGGCGCCATCCCATAAGACGCCCATTTCAATGATCATTCGGCGGCAATTTATCCGATACACGATAGGGTCAAAGGTTGCGACGCATTTGACATGCAGGCGTTCTGCGGATAAATATCGCAGAAGTCCGGCAGGCGGGTTTACCTATACGGGAGGCGTTAATGAAACGCATTATGGCGATTGCCGTTACCATTGTGACTGTCGCAGCTTTGTCCTCTATGGGAGGATGTGCAACGCTTACCGACACACCGGGGGCAAATGCAAACCGCATTGGTCTGACTATGGATACCAATTTGCGTCAAGTTCCGTCGGGCGCAGAAGACATCTTTCTGCTCGACCGACCGAGTACCCTTACCAATGCGCCGGTTCCTCTGCACTGAACCGTTTACGCCACTGGCCATTTGCAGTCGGTGATTGATGCGTGCTCGATTTCGTCTGAATTCGCGGTGGTCTGATTTGCTGTATTCCCCCGTTTTTTGACGTTATTTAGCCGTCAATGTGTGCTTGTGGTACGTTGTGCGGGTGTCAGGCAAAAGGGATCATTTTCGATGCTACCAGACGTTTTCCCGAAGAAAATTCCCCTCATTTTGGTCGGTGTCGGCATGGTATTCGTGGCGGCTCTCGGCGGTTGTTCGCAGCAACACCTGGCGCGAACGGATTACGTAAAAGGGGCGCTTGCCGAATCGCAGGGTAAAATGACCCAGGCTCTCAAGGAGCTGAATGCCGCAATTAAGCTCAATTCCGGCATGGTGTTGGCATACGAAGCACGCGGTGATATTTTTCGCAAAAAGGGCGATTATCACAGGGCTGCAAGCAATTATAAAACGGCGACCCGTTTGAATCCCCTCAGTTTTCATTCGTGGTATTGGCTCGGAGTCAGCTACCAGCAACTCAGACGCTTTGCTCTGGCGATCCAATCCTATCAACATGCACTGACCATCCATCCGAAGAGCGCCAGGGCTTCCATGAATATCGCGGTCAGTTACGCACAAAACGGGAATCCATTTCTTGGCCTCATTTATGCCCAACGTGCAATGATGAACGGTGCGGATTCCTTTGATGCCCTGGCCAATCTCGGTGTGATCTACGCTCAATGTGCCAGGGAAGATCCGAAATTCCGGGCCCTTGCTATCAAAAATTTTCGATCAAGCCTGGAATTACAACCACGGCAACCGGCGATTTATCTGAATTTGGCGCAGATGTACATGGCGGGTAATCGCTATGGTGAGGCCGCTCGCGTCCTGCGAACCGGCCAAAAAATATGTCCCACCCCGTTACTGAGCGAACGGCTCGCCTATTGTTACTACCGTACCCGGCAATATTCAAAGGCGATAGACAGTTATAAACTCGCCTTAAAGCAGAATCCTGTCTATGTCCCGGCTCTTAACGGCCTTGGTGCAGCATATGAAGCTTCCGCAATTGATGGTGCCGCCCACGGCCATACTCTCCGGATCAAGGCGATACAGCAATGGCATAAGAGTCTGTCCATCGATCCCAATCAACCTTTGATTCGCGGACTGGTTCGTCGATTTGCTGTTCCGGTTCCGGCAGCCTCGAACTGACTCCCGCTCTGCGCACATCGCCATCATTGTGGTGTGGGCTGCGAACGGAATGATCCCATGCACACCGTTGCTATGACCAACTCCCCGGAAAGACATCCGCTGCGATGCTGCTGTAAATTGAATGGTATCGCGGGGTGATTGAGGCAGATTCGGCTTTCAGTTTGACGGTCTTGGAATGCTGGTAATAAGGATTGGCATCGGATGGAGATTTAGTCGATAGGATTTGGGGGTGAGAAACCGATAATATCGGTGCCGCGTACTTCTTTCGGAGGTGTACGGCGTTAGGCGGGAAACGATGGAATTCGGCGGTCGGCGGAGACCGCCACAAATAATATCATGGCGGGGAATAAGATATGCAACCGCTTGAACGTCTCAGGCAAAACATCCAAACAGTATTCTATGGACGGCCGGAAGTCATCACCCACCTGTTGGTAGGTGTCTTGGCACGTGGGCATGTGTTGATTGAAGATGTACCGGGCGTGGGAAAGACGGTCTTGGCCAGAGCGCTGGCCAGAAGCCTCAATTGCCAATTCAGCCGCATTCAACTCACCCCCGATCTTCTGCCGGCTGATATCATCGGGGTGTCGATCTTCAATCAGGAAAAGCAGACATTCGAATTTAAGCCCGGCCCGATTTTTGCCAATGTCGTGCTCGCCGATGAAATCAATCGTACCACGCCAAGAACTCAAAGTTCCCTCCTTGAGGCGATGAACGATGCATCAGTCTCTGTCGACGGGCAGACCATGGCCCTGCCGAAGCCATTCATGGTTGTCGCGACACAGAATCCTTTCGAGTTTGAGGGCACCTATTTTCTGCCTGAAAATCAGCTCGACCGTTTCCTGCTCCGCATTCAGCTTGGTTATCCGCTCCGCAATCGCGAAATCGCCATACTCACCGAACAGCCCGGCCGACATAAACTCGATAATCTTGAGCCCGTCATCAGCATTGATGAAATTATCGCACTTCAGGGGCAGGCGGCGCAGGTGAAGGTTGATCAGGTTCTGCTCGACTACCTGATGGACATCGTCGAGGCAACCCGGCGTCATGAAATGCTCCACACGGGGCTTTCTCCCCGCGGTTCTCTCGCTCTCATGCAGGCCGTGCAAGCATTGGCGCTCGTGAATCAACGCGACTACGTAACACCGGACGACATCAAGGAACTCGTCGTACCGGTCTGTTCACACCGTGTTATTACCAAGGCGTATATCTCCAATGGAGATATTTCCACCGCTCAGCGTATCATGCAGGAAATTCTCCAGAGTGTTCCCTGTCCGCTTTAAGGGTGATGATGTCCAGGAGAGACGCTAAAAAAAAGAAGTTCGCTAATCGTCGGAGTTACTATGAGCTGACGTTCGTCGGATTTATTTTCGCGGGTATCGCCGTATTCGTCCTGATCGCGGCAGTAAACAGCCAGACAAATATTCTCTTCTGGGCACTGGGCGTCGTAACTGGCGCTTTGATGCTCGCGGCGATCGTGGGCAACCTGCTTCTCAAAAATCTGGGTGTGCAACGTGCGGTTGCGGGCCATGGCGTGGCGGGTGAATCCCTTGATGTCCACTACCGCCTCACCAATCCAAAACGCTGGTTACCCGGTTGTGCAATTCGTATCACCGAGGCCCGCTACAAAGGAGCGATCGACCTGATCCCCGATGGTTACTGCCTCCACCTCGGACCGCGGCAATCGACATTGGTCATGGCGCATCTGATCCCCGCAAGGCGCGGCATCATTGAACTCCGCGAACAACGTGTCTGCAGTTCCTTCCCGCTCGGCTTTATTACTCGCGCCCTGCATGTGATGCAGGTGCAGAGAATCGTGGTTTATCCGCGGATCGGATTTTTAAGCCGACAGCTATTGGCCCGGTCACGTACCTTTTCCTCCACCGGTTCCATGACCAGCCTCCGAAGTGAAGGTTCGGACGAATTCTTCAGCCTTCGCGAATATATTCCCGGCGATCCTATCCGATCAATCCATTGGAAACGCTCCGCCCGTACTGGTCAGTTGGTTGTCCGCAATATGACTTCCGATTCACCTCCCACCATTGTGGTGGTCGTTGATCTGAGATTTTGGGCCACCACTCAAAATGGCCTTGAACTCTCCGAGCGGGCCATTGAACTTGCGGCTGCATGGATATGCCGTGGATTGATGGATCATTTCTCCGTCGGTCTGCAGATTCCCGGTAACCCGCGGCCCACTCCCACGATGATAAATTCCTCGCGCGGCCAGCGGCAGGTTTTATTGGAATCTCTGGCTCAAATTGAAGTTGCGTCGATTCGCCCTCAGACGGTCAGCCCTAATTTTGAAAAGCAAGCCAAATATGCAGAATATGTGATCATCAATCTCAAGGGTGAGGACGCACGATTCGATATGGTGCCACCCGGCTGCGCTTATACGCTTTTATCCATGGATGATCCCAGCGCTCATGAATGGGTAAGCTACACCCCTCGAAAAACGCAAACTCCGCCGGAACCCGCCGCTGCCGAATCTGCCGCGTCCGATACAAAAAATGCGGCCGTCGCCGCCGCGCCATGATCTACCGGAATGCTGAACCGGGTAACCTGGCCAAAGCCTCGCCGCTTTCCCATACTCCCCATCATCCGAGTATAAATTCCATCTCGGCGGACTGTTGGTTATCATGCCTGCGGCGGCTGGACGCAACGGAATCGACTCGAGAGGAATTTTGAATTTATGGCCGGACATTCGCACTGGAAATCAATCAAACACAAAAAAGCGGTTGTGGATGCCAGACGTGGTAAACATTGGAGTAAAATCGCCCGTCTCATCATTATCGCCGCCAAACGGGGCGGCAACCCCGATGACAATCTCGCGTTGCGCTATGCAATCGATAAGGCTCGCGCCGCCAATATGCCTAACGACACCATTGAGAAGGCTGTCAAGAAAGGAACTGGCGAACTCGGTGCCGACAATTTTGAGCCCACCCTTTACGAGGGATATGCTCCCGGCGGCGTGGCCGTGCTGGTTGATGCGCTCACCGACAACCGCAATCGCACCACCAGCGAAATCCGTGTGATCTTTGATCGTAATGGGGGGGCGCTTGGGGCCGCCAATAGCGTGGCATGGATGTTTTCAAGCCGGGGTATCATTGCGGTAGAACGCGCAGCGGTCGGTGAAGATCAACTGCTCGAATTGGCCTTGGATGCGGGGGCGACGGATGTGGTGACGGCACCGGAAGGGTATACCATCGAAACGGCGCTCAACGACTTTGAAAAAGTCCGCAAGGCTCTGGAGCAGGCTCATATTCCGATGGTCTCCGCAGAACTTACCATGATCCCCGCTCAGACCATCGAAATCTCAGCCGAGCAGGCCGAAAAACTCCAGGCGCTCGTCGACGGTCTGGAAGATAACGACGATGTTCAAAATGTTTACACCAATGCGCAGCAGTCGTCGTGATCGGGGATGCGGCCAGTTCGCTTCAATAGGCGTTGTGCCTTGGGCAGAGTTCACCAGCAGGGAAATGTACGATGATCCTCGCGTCAGTACCTGATAACCGGCAGTCACCCGGCATGATCTCGACCGCCCGGCCGGCACCGCTCCGGATCGGCCCGGTTCAACTCCCCGGTTGGGTTCTCTTGGCACCGATCGCGGGTTATTGCGATCTGTCATTCCGCCTGGTGGCGAGGTCCTGCGGCGGAGTGAGTCTGGCCTGCACCGATCTGCTCTGCCCCGAGGGTGTCCTGAGAGAAAATAAACGCTCAATGGAACTTGCTGCCACCTGCCCGGAAGACACCCCGCTTGCGATGCAACTCTATGGCGCCGAGGCCGACAAACTCTGCGACGCGGCGCGTTGGGCGGTGGATCATGGGGCGGCCATCGTCGATATCAACATGGGATGCCCCGTGGACAAGATTACCAAACGTAACGGCGGATCCGCTCTTCTCTGTCGCCTTTCAACAACGCTGGCCATGGTGGAAAAAATCGTGCAGACCGTTAAAAGCGTTCCCGTTACCGCCAAATTACGCCTCGGCTGGGATGACCGCCGGATTGTTGCACCCTTTCTGGCCAATCGACTTGAGCAGCTCGGCATCGCCGCCATCACCATCCATGGCCGAACGACCGAAATGCGTTTTACCGGTTCTGTCAGGCTCGACGGCATTGCGGCCGTTGTGGCGGCTGTGACAAAAATACCCGTCATCGGCAATGGCGATATCACGAGCCCGGCGAAGGCTGCCGAAATGATGCGCGTTACCGGGTGTCGGGGCGTTATGGTGGGGCGGGGGGCTCTCTCGGCACCCTGGTTATTACGAGATATCGATCATTACCTGCGTACCGGCGAACTGCTGCCGCCGCCCTCTATTGAACAAAAATGTCGATGGATGTGCGATCATTTCTACAACCTGCTCCGTTTCCGTAATGAGCGTGTGGCGGTCTGTGAATTCCGCAAACGGATCAGTTGGTATTCCAAGCATATGCAACCTTGCCGGGAGCTTAAGGATGCGATACGAACTATTAATTCCCGACAGGATTTTGATCAGGCGGTGGCAACCTTCCTAAACCGGCGGATGCAGGAACGCGCCGAGGTACCATTTGACGAAGAACCGATCCAAACACCTTCGCCCGATGCCGCCGAATCAGCGGTATTGCATGCGGCAGCGGTTTAATGGCGCGTGCCTCCAGGCACCGACCGATTTCAAAAAAATGCTTTGCCGCGTAAAATTCCGCCATGGAAAACGGTTTAATTGAGTGATCGCCTGAGTGAAAGCGCAGGATGACGACAGCGGATAAATATCATCTCATTCGACGGCGGATGGTGGACGCCGCCCGACGCGCCAATCGCGATCCCGCATCGGTTACGCTGGTCGCCGTCTCCAAAGGCGGATCTATGGATCAGATCGCTGATCTGATCGCCTGCGGCCATCTCGATTTCGGTGAAAGTCGCGTTCAGCAGTTGCAGGATCGAATCGCCGCTCTTCCCGCCATCCTTGAAACCAGAGGCATGGACCCTGGTCTGGCTATGGTCGTACGCTGGCACATGATCGGCCATCTGCAACGCAACAAGGCCGCCACCGCCGCCGGCCATTCATGGTTGATACACAGCGTCGATTCCATGCGCCTCGCGGAGGAACTCGAATCCATCGGTCAGCGTCGGGGCAAAATGATTCGCGCACTGCTGGAGGTCAACGTATCCGGCGAAGAAAGTAAATACGGCGTCAAACTTCCCGCCGCGCGACATATGTATGAACAATTCCGTAATATGTCAGCCCTTCGCTTTGTTGGGCTCATGACGATGGCCCCCAACCATCCAGATCCGGAAAAAGCCCGCGAATATTTTATCATCCTGCGGGAACTCTTCGATGAAATTCGCCTTGAAAGCGATCCGACCGACGATTTCGATCAATTATCCATGGGGATGAGCAACGATTTTGAAGCCGCCGTGGAAGAGGGGGCCACACTCATACGCGTCGGTACCGCCATTTTCGGGCCTTCCCAGACGCAGGCCCTTGAATCTCTATGAAACGGGGCCGTCGCCACTCGCGCAACCGCGCCATCATCACTTTCGGAAGAACTGTTTGCCCCGCGTCGATGCCTTGCTCAGACGATTGTTCACGTACAGCGCCTCAAGCAGAAATTCTCCCACGCTCGCCACATTCCCGTCGGTCGTGGCGAGTTCCATCTCGCGGCATAATTTATGCACGGCCGATTTCATCCCCTTCACCAGACCGAAATTTTCCACCATCGTGGCCGTGCTCACATCATCCCCAACCTCCAGCGTCAATCCCCCCTTGAACTGGTCGATCAGGTCTTCAAAATCAGCCGGGTCGGCAACCTTGTTGAATATCCCCTTCACCGCTTCGCCGAGCACGGACGAAATCAGCTTATCCTCCGCCGTATCCCCTTCGGCGAGCATCAATTCGATTTTTCCCCGGCTGCTGGCCTTCACAAACGCCAGATCATCCATGCGCGTGGTCACCTGCGACTCTCCACAGAGCAGCGCCCGACGCTCGGCACTGCTGACGAGATTTTCAGCATTGGTGATGGAGCAGCGCACACTCACGCCGCTGGCCTGATTGATATGCGGGCTGTTTCTCGCCAGACGGACAAATTCCTCCAATATCTCAAACATGAACGGGGGAATGGTGACCGTCACGCCGCCTTCTCGGGCAATCCATGCATGATCCTGTGTAATTTGAATGGCGTCACGGATATTAAGCGGATAATGGGTACGGATGACGCTGCCGATGCGGTCTTTCAGCGGTGTTACAATGCGTCCGCGATTGGTGTAGTCTTCCGGATTGGCTGAAAACACCATGCTGATATCCAGATCAAGCCGGATTGGGTAGCCGCGAATCTGCACATCGCGCTCCTCCAGCACGTTGAAGAGTCCCACCTGAATCTTCGGCGCCAGATCCGGCAGTTCATTCATGGCAAAAATGCCGCGATTGGTGCGCGGAATCAGCCCGAAGTGCATCGTGGATTCATCAGAAAGAAATCGCCCCTGGGCATGCCGCACCAGATCGATCTCACCGATCAGATCGGCAATGGTCACATCCGGCGTCGCCAGTTTTTCATGATACCGTTCGCTCCGGTGCATCCAGCGGATCAGAGCTTCATCTCCCTGCTCGGCAACGATGCGCTTCCCCATCGAAAGGCGGGGTTGAATCGGATCATCCGGCAACTCGGAATCCGCCAGCACCGGAATCCATTCATCCAACAGGTTCGGAANCATCCGGATCATGCGTGTTTTCGCCTGCCCCCTCAGGCCAAGGAAAAGAATATCATGCCGCGAGAGAATGCCGTTGATGATTTCCGGTATGACCGTCTCGTCATATCCCGTCATGCCGGGAAACAGAGGCGTCTTATTTCGAAGACGCTCCTGAACATTACGCCGCAATTCTTCCTTGACGGTGCACGGCCTGTAACCGCTGTGCCCGAGCTGGCCTCTCGTCCGTGCCTTGGGAGGATCACTGTTCAACTGCATACCACCTCACGCTAAAAATCAACACCATTCGACTTGCAATGCTAGGTGGGTCTTCCGGATGAATCAACCGCGGGTTTGGCAAAAATGCTCAACTCCACGCGGCGCACATCGGCAGGCACCATGCACGAGCCGCATGGGCAATGGTTCACCAGCCCCGGTGCCTGCGGGCAGCTTCCTTCCCGCCTCTTCAGGAGGCAAGCCAGATTTTCATCGGATGGTCACACGTGAGTCGGTTTACGGCCGCTTCACCGATCAGCTCCGTCGCCCGCTGCAGGCCCGCAATCCGCGCTGGCAGGTGCGAAGGTCGGTGGCAATCCGTGC
>DAHWIP010000279.1:0-3021 GCA_027344975.1 Phycisphaerae bacterium | reverse complement strand
GTACCGGCATAGCTGGCAAAAATCACCTCATCACCCTTCTTAAGCTGGCACTTGGCCCGCTCGCCGTTATCCAGCAATTTACCCTCGCCCACCGCGAGCACCTTGCCCCGCTTCGGCTTTTCCTTGGCGGAATCCGGCAGCACAATGCCGCTCTTGGTTTTGGATTCAGCTTCTACACGCTTGATGAGAACCTTGTCGCCGAGGGGCCGAACACTTGCACCCATTTGATAAACTCCTGCAAAACGAGATATTCCACCACCCGGAATCAATTCATGGCGGCTCGGGACGATGGCATCCGGGCAATGCCACGCCTCAACCAATCACCGCACCCCACGCTGATTGCAAACCGCGTACCGAAGAGGATTTTTAGCGGAATATAGTGGATATAACATAGTGCAAAATAACATGTTATGAATTATGGCGCGATATCAGATAATTGCCGCTGGGTATCCCGATGTCCTGCCAAACTTAGCATGGCCATCCCTCGCTACTGCCGCGTTGGCAGCACGGTTGCCCTCCCCGGTGCCGCCGGATTTCACCCTTTTACCACGCTTGCCAATCCTTGAATGCCCCGCTCATCGAGGCCGATTTACCCCATTCGGGAGGACCCCGGTCACACTTTTGAAAACCTGTTTTTGAATTCAATTTCGGCGGCCCAGCATCGCCGCGGAAAGCACCAGCAGATCCGCCGGCGTCATCCCCTCCAAGCGCGACGCCTGCGCCAACGTCAACGGCCGAAACTTCTGCAGCGCCTCCCGTGCTTCCTTTCGCAATTCCCGCAAGGATGCAAAATCCATCTGTGCCGGAATCCGTCGCCCCTCCAGCTCCCGCAGTCGCTCGGCTGCCTGCTGGTCCCGCTGAATGTACCCCTCGTACCGCAGTTGCGTCTGCACCTGTTCCCATGCTTCGGTCAGTGACGGATCTCGCGTCAACTCCAAGAGCCGCGGCTCACTCCACGGCCAGTCGCCCAGTGACCGCCACGGCACATCCGGCCGCCGCAGCATATCAATGGCCCGCTGCCCGGTATTCAAATGGGCAGTGGTAAGCGCTTCACGAATGAGCTGCATCTGTCCGGTAAGCTCAGCGAGCCGATTCACCCGCACCCGCTCCGCGAGCCCGATCTGCTCCGCGATGGGGGTCAGCCGCTGATCCGCATTGTCTGATCGCAACCGCAGGCGAAATTCAGCCCGGCTGGTGAACATGCGATACGGTTCCGTCGGCGTTTTGGTCACCAGATCGTCAATCATCACGCCGATGTATGCCTCATCCCGACGCAGGATCACCGGCGGGAGATTCTGACATCGGCGGGCCGCGTTAATCCCGGCCATCAGCCCCTGCCCCGCCGCTTCTTCGTAACCGCTGGTGCCGTTGAGTTGGCCAGCAAAATACAGCCCTCGCACCGTGCGCGTCTCCAGGCTGGCATCAATCTGATGTGTGGGAGAAAAATCATATTCCACCGCATAGCCGAAACGGAGAATTTCCGCCTTTTCCAATCCCTCAATCTGCCGCACGATCTCCCGCTGCACATCGGCCGGTAACGACGTGGAAATGCCGTTGCAGTATATTTCATTGGTATCAAGACTCTCGGGTTCCAGAAAAATCTGATGCTGCGTCTTGTCGGCGAAGCGCACGACTTTATCTTCAATACTCGGACAATACCGCGGCCCGCGGCTTTGAATCTGACCGCTGTACATCGGTGCCCGATGCAGATTATGGCGAATGACATCATGAACCGCAGGATTGGTGAAGGTGATGTAGCAGGGCACCTGCGGCAGAACCGGAAACGTCCGGGCCAGCGGCGAATCGGCCGTACCGGAAAGATAACTGAATGCCCGCGGCGGATCATCCCCCCACTGCGGCGAAAGGCGGCCGAAATCAATCGACTCGCGTGCAATGCGTGGAGGCGTACCGGTCTTGAGCCGGCCGAGTTCAAACCCCAGCCGCCGCAGTGCGCCGGAAAGTCCGACCGCTGCCTGCTCCCCCACTCTTCCGCCGACGGTCTTTTCCTCGCCGGTGTGCATCAAACCACGCAGAAAAGTTCCGGTCGTCAGCACCACGCAGCGGCACGCAAGCCGCGAGCCGTCGCCGAGGATCACGCCGCGCACGACCTGCGTCCGACCGGATTCACACGTTTCCGGCTCCACCTCAACATCCTCAACACTGCCGGCGATGATGGTCAGATTCGGGCAGCCGGTCTTGAGCAACTGCTGCACGGCCTGAGCGTAGCGATATTTATCCGCCTGCGCCCGCGGACTGCGAACGGCCGCACCTTTGGATTCATTCAGCATGCGGAACTGAATACCGGTGGCGTCAATGGCGTGGGCCATGAGTCCGCCGAGGGCGTCGATCTCGCGTACCATCTGTCCCTTGGCCAGACCGCCGATGGCGGGGTTGCAGCTCATGCGACCGATGGCGGCGGGGTCCATGGTGATCAAGGCGACGCGGCCTGTGCCGGAGAGCAATTTTGCTCCCGCCCATGCCGCCTCCGCCCCGGCGTGCCCACCGCCAACAACGATCAGATCAAAATCCAGTTCGATACCCATATCTGTCCAGGTCATTCCTCAACGCGTTGGTCGTAAATGACCGCTTAATCGACGATTTTGTCGGTGCTCCGGCGATCGCGTGTGATAACACCCTCACCGCCGACAGAAAGCCATCACCCGCCAACAGTTTGAGAACAGCATAATACCCGAATCAGCCGCGAGACGGTCGGTCTGAAATAGTCCGGAATGCACGACCCCAGTCGGATGGTTACCGATGGTCAACTTTTTGTTGCCGGGCAAAAGTGCGTGCATCCGTTTGAGCTAACGCACCCACCCGCAATGGATTGTTGCGAGGAACTTTTCGAATCCGATGCAAAAATAAAAAAGCCCGACAACTCTCCGGCGTAAGCCGTAGAGTTGCCGGGACGTAGCTCTCCCCCTGCCTCCGGGGGTGAGCGGGCCGTGGCGGACGCCGAAACTCTCTCCATCAGGTACACCGCCCGCAAGGCGTCCAATCCGACTTTTTCTGGCGACCGAC
>DAHWIP010000278.1:0-3023 GCA_027344975.1 Phycisphaerae bacterium | reverse complement strand
AGGTGGTGTTGACGGCCAACGACGGCGGCAACGGGTGCAGCCTTGCTAATACGATCCTGAGTACCACTTCCACGCAGGCGTCGAACTTCCCTGTGACGGCCTATGTGCTGACGCAGGCGCCGACGGTGACTGCTATCAGCCCGTCGAGCGAAAATTGGGAATTACGCGAGCATGTCTGGCGGTGATGGCGGAGTTTCGTCAGGCGGTGACCATCGTGACCAAAAATCATCTGGTGACCCGCGACGTCGATTTGCTGGCACAGCTTGCGCAATATCAGGCGGTGGTGGTGTGCATATCCATCACCACACTCCGCCCGGAATTATCGGCGACCATGGAACCGCGGACGAGCGTTCCCCGGCGCCGGTTGGATGCGATTACCGCCTTGCGTCGGGCGGGGATTGAAGTTGGCACGCTCGTCGCGCCGGTCATACCGGGGCTTAACGACACGGAAATTGCAGATATTGTCCGTGTGGCCGCCGATGCCGGTGCCGGTTTCGCCCACATGACGCCGATACGCCTCCCGTGGCAGGTGAAGGACCTTTTTCAGCATTGGCTTGTTCGCCACATGCCGGATCGGGCCGAGAAGGTGCTGCACCGGATTGCCGACATCCGTGGGGGGAAACTTAATGATTCGCAATTTTTTTCCCGTTTCAAGGGGAGCGGTATTTTCGCCGACCAGATGGCGCAGCTGTTTTCCGCCGCATGTCGGCGGGCGAATATTGCGACGCGTGTGCCGCGCCCGCGGGAAGAACATTTTTTACCCCCGCGCGGTGTGCAGTTGGAACTCTTCGGCTCCGGCGGGCCCTGATGGCGGTCGCCGTGGTGAATCATCGGGTGAGTATTGGTGGATACGAGCCGCTGCATGCGGGAAGAAGCTGTGGCATTGGGGTGGAGCATGCCGGAGGAGGGAATCGAACCCACACTCTCTTGCGAGAACCGGATTTTGAATCCGGCGCGTCTGCCAGTTCCGCCACTCCGGCAATGGGGGGCATCATAATGCAATACGCATGCGGCGCTAAGCGCGGCGTGCATCGGGCCGTTGCGGCGCGTGCGAAACATGCTCAAAGAGCCATAACGCCGGGGTTGGCGGCAAACATGGCGCCCAATCCTCGGGCCGCCTGCGCCCATTCATGGTCCGCTCCATCCTTGTGCCAAAGGTGGCATAGGCATTCCTGCCTGTGCCCAACCGGCGGCACCCAGCCAGGGGCGGGAACCACAGACAAGAATGTCCGTACCACGCTCAGTTGTGCTCGTGGACTCATTACTCGAGCCTCTGCGTTTCGCCGCGGCCTCTGCGGTTAGAAAAAGCAATCCCCTTCGTGCACAGCCAGACATCTGTCTCGCCGGGTGAAAGCTTATAATGATCTTTTGTCCCGGGAGGACGCTCATGGATACTTCCGCCGCACGTTTACGAACGGATCCGCACAATCGGGCCGCCTTTGAATCGCACCCGCGATCCTGGGCCCAAAATCGGTATGTCTACCCGGTGATCTCACGGCGCAGCGGGGGGCTGAGTATCGGCGTGAATCTCAACCCCGATAAAGCGTGCAATTTCGATTGCATCTATTGCAGTGTGAACCGCAAAATTCCAGGCGACCGGCGGCCGATCGATCTGGCCGTGCTTTCCGCTGAACTTGCCGCGATGCTGGACACCGCCCGTTCCGGCCAGCTTTTTCAGCATCCGCCATTTGCCGACATCAGCCCTGAATTGCGCCGCCTCAATGACATCGCCTTTTCCGGCGACGGGGAGCCGACAAGCTGCCCGCAGTTGCTTGAAGGTTTCAAGCTCGCCAAAGCCGCGCTGGATGAGAGAAAAATGGAGGGCGTCAAAATCATCCTCATCACCAATGCCACGCTTCTGCATCGGCCTCCGGTTGCGTCGGCGCTGAGTTTTCTCGATGCCTGCCATTCGGAGATCTGGGCCAAACTTGATGCCGGTACGCCGGAATATTACCAACAGGTGGATCGCACCAACGTCCCGTTTCAGCGCGTGCTGGAAAACATCACGGAGTGTGCAAAACGGCGGCCGATTATTATTCAGTCGCTGTTTATGAAAGTTCACGGCGTCGGGCCGTTGGATGCCGAGCTGGATGCCTATGCCCGCCGGCTGCTCGCCATGGTGCAGGCGGGTGGCAGGCTGCGGCGTGTGCAGATATACACCATCGCCCGCGATCCGGCGGAAAGTTTTGCCAGCCCGCTGGAGGGTGCTGAACTGGAACAGATTGCAGCGCGCGTGCGGCAAATCCTGCCCGCGGCGGCAAAGATCAATTGTGAAGTCTTCCCGTGATTTTGCCCGGGCCGATCACCGGCTGCCGATGTCAGCGAGAAATTCGCCCACCAGCGGCCCGACGGTTTCGGGTGCTTCCTCATGCGGAAGGTGCGAGACCTCCGGCAGCAATTCCAATCGCAGGCCCTTGATGTCCTGCTTAAGGCGGTGGGGGGTGCTTCCATCCACCAGCCCATCTCTCTGGCCCCAGATCACCAGTGTCGGCTGGCGGATTCGGTCGGCGATCTGGGTGTAATGCGCCAGTTGCGCCGGCCGCGTCGGCAGGGCGCGGATCAGGTGCATGAGTTTGAGCCGGTTGGCCAGCGGACGCATCGCAGATTCATACGCTTTTATTAAATCGGGGTGGGCACGCCGCGGGTCGGCGTAGCCGGTGCGGAAGACGGCCTGCGTCAGGCGGTCGGCGGGAAGAATTCGCATCGCAAATTCGCCGATCAGCGGGACGCGGCTGAGTTTGTAAAAGCCGGGCAGTCGCTGCGGATAGGCGGCCGGATTAAATAATATCAACCCTGCAACCCGCTGCGGATGATCAATCGCCGCCATAAGACTCAGCCCGCCCCCCAGGCTGGATCCCGCGAGGATGAATCGATCCATATTCAGCGCCGCCGTTACCGCCACCACATCGGCCGACAGTTGCGGCAGCGGCATCCCGTGGCGGGGCCAGTAATCGCCGGTGGCAAAATCGCTCCAATCCATCAGCAGCAGATCATGCGTACGGAGCGTGTATGGCAGCATTCCC
>DAHWIP010000277.1:0-3044 GCA_027344975.1 Phycisphaerae bacterium | reverse complement strand
GCGGTGAATCGCTGATTCGCGCGGTGGTGGAACAGGCGACGGTACCGGTGATCAAGCACTACAAGGGCGTATGCCATGTCTACATTGACCGGGATGCCGATGCCGACATGGCGGTGAAAGTCGCGGTAAGTGCCAAAGTGGACGGTTGCATGGTGTGCAACACGGCCGAGTGTATTTTGGTTCACAAAGATATCGCCGCACAGGTGCTGCCGCGAATTGCAATGGAATATCGAAAAGCGGGAGTTCAGATGCGTGCGGATTCCCGTTCACTGGGCCTGCTGCAGGATGCCAAGCTGGCGACGGAATCGGATTGGGGACGCGAATATCTGGATCTGATTGTTGCCATTCGGCAGGTGAATTCCATTGACGAGGCGATTGGTTTTATCAATCAGTACGGTTCCGGCCATACCGATGCGATTATCACCCGCAGCATCGCGGCGGCGGAGAGGTTTACGACCGAGGTGGATTCTGCGAGCGTCATGGTGAATGCCTCGACACGCTGGGCTGACGGTTATGAATACGGCCTGGGGGCGGAGATTGGCATCAGCACCGACAAACTTCATGCCCGAGGCCCCATGGGGGCAGCCGATCTGTGCACCTATAAATTTATTGTTACCGGCAACGGCCACATACGGCGCTGACGCTTTCGGCGTGACCTACTTTCCACCGCCCCGCCGCCGAGGCTTCTTTTTACCGTCTCCTCCGCCGCCAAGTTTGGCCTTGAGTTCGTCCTCGGTCAGCACCTTAAATTCAGCGGGATTGCTGATCGGAGCGGGGGAAGCGGTGTCGGCGCCGGATGGCGTCCCGCCGACAGCCGAGGCATCCTGTGGGCGGAAATTTCCTTTTTTCCGTTTGTTTTTGGCGTGAAGCAGATCCTGAAATTGCCGCCGGGCGATCAGCAGGTGGTGATACCCTTGCGCAAAGCGGTGGGCTTCATCGCGGGCGTGTTGCAGCAATTTCAGGGCGGAATTGGTACGGGAGAGTTTGAACGGCACGGGCCGATTTTGAACAAATATCTCCTCTTCACGTTTGGCCAGGCTGATCACCATCGGGGGCTTGAAGGCCATTTTGGAAAACGCCTCCAGCGCCGCCGATAGCTGGCCCTGGCCGCCATCGATGAGCACCACATCGGGATAGAGTTCTTCTCCGGCACCGGCAAGGCGGTAGCGGCGTGACACCACTTCCTGGATGCACCGAAAATCATCGATTCCCGAGACGGTCTTGATGCGATAACGGCGATAGCCATCCTTGAACGGCTTGCCGTCGATAAAGGTCACCAGTGACCCGACCGTTGCCTCACCCTGAAAATGCGCGATGTCGATGGCCTCGATGGAGCGGATGGGATCGGGCAGCTCGAGCAAGTCCTGCAGGTCCTTGAGTCCGTCGGCATGATTCTGAAAGAACAGTTCCGGCTGCATGACTTTGGCGCTTTTGCCGCGATGAGACAGCGCGCGGAGGGCTTTGATCTGATCGCGCAGCATTGCCGCGCGTTCGAAATCACGGGCGGCGGCGGCCGCCTGCATATCGGCGGTCATAACACGCAGGGCATCACCCCGATTGGATTCCAGAAAGTGTTTCAACCGATCGAGGTCGGCGGCATAATCTTCCCGACTGATCTTGTCGGCGCACGGAGCGGAACATTGATGAATGTTGTAAAGAATACATGGGCGAAAGAATTTGCGACGGGTGTCGGATTCCAAAATATCCAGATGGCAGGTGCGGAATTTGAATGCCCGCTGCATGTAAATCACAGCCTGTTTCAGGGCGTAGCCGCTGGTGAACGGGCCGTAGAGTTTGGAGCCCGATGTGCGGGGTTGGCGGGTTACAAATACGCCGGGGAAATCATCGCTGGAGGTAATTTCCAGATACGGGTAGCTTTTGCCGTCGGTTAGCCGGGCATTAAACCGCGGCTTGGTGTCTTTAATGAGGCGATTTTCAATCAGGAGTGCCTCAACTTCCGAATCGCAAAGGAGGGTGTCAAAATCGACCACGTAATCCAATAATCGCTGCTTCACGGGCCCCAGATCGGTAGATGGCTGGAAATAGCTGCTCACGCGATGTTTGAGCGAGAGTGATTTGCCGACATAAATCACCACGCCGCGCGAATCCTTCAAAAAATAAACGCCCGGTGATTCGGGCAGCGTGAGGGCTTTTTGGTGCAACCGCGGCAGGCGGATATCGTTGGGCTCTTCAGGCAGCGGAAGGCTGACATCGCCCGAGGGAACTTCAAGTACGATGTTGTCGTCAAAATCCTCGGCGGCGCTTGGCTCGTTTACCGAATCGACCTGCGGGCTTGGGGATTCTGCCTCGGAATCCGACGCGGATTCTGCGGAAACGTCGGAAAAGGACGGTGTATCAGGCGTCGCCTCGTCCGGACTCGCATCGGATGCGTATGATGATTCGTGAGCAGAACGTGAAATGCGTCGGCCAACCATTTCACATCATTATAGGATATGATTCGGGCCGATAAAGAGACTAAAAGCTCGTGGAGTTTTCAATGGGCGATTCACCGGGACTGGTTGATAAGATCGTGTACGCAGGTTCACGGGTGAGCATGGCGCTGCGCAGCGTCAGGCTATCGAATGGGAAACAGATTCAGCGTGAAGTGGTGCTGCATCCGGGTGCCGTCATCATTCTGCCGATCCTGGCGGATGGGCAGATTGTGCTGATTGAGAATGTCCGTCATACCGTTGGAGAATCGCTTTTGGAACTGCCGGCGGGGACGCTGGAAAAGGGAGAACCGCCGGACGTTTGTGCGGGGCGGGAACTGGAGGAAGAGACCGGGTATCGGGCGGCGCGAATAGAGTCATTGGGATGGTTTTATACTTCCCCCGGCATCTTAACGGAGAAGATGTATGCGTTTGTCGCACACGAATTAACACCCGGGCCCCAGGCGCTGGAAGAAAACGAAACCATCACGGTTCAGCCCATGGCACCGGATAAAATTCTCGCGATGATTGACTCCAATGAGATCGTGGACGGAAAAACCATTGCCGTTCTGTTAAAATATCTGATAAGGAATCGTGTCGGCGTGTAAAGACCGA
>DAHWIP010000276.1:0-3047 GCA_027344975.1 Phycisphaerae bacterium | reverse complement strand
TGGATTTTTATCCGCGGGCGAATGTCAACAGTGTTCAAGGGTCCATTAACACCATGCGCCGCAGCCAGCCTGATGCGCCGCTGATGACCGCGGAACTTCAGGGGGGATGGTTCAGCTCGGTCTATGATGTGCCATACCTGCGCAGCGATCAGGATCATTACGGCAAAGGGATCGGGCCGGAGCAGATCAACAATCTCACCCTGTTCTGCATGCAGAACGGTGTTACCATGATGAATTATTACATGCTCTTCGGCGGCACCAATTTCGGCTCTCATCCCGCGCGCAGCATCTCAACTTCCTATGACTACAGTGCCCCGATCCGCGAAAACGGCGGCGTCGGTGCCAAATATCTGAGGGTCAAGGCGCTGGCGGCCATGTTGAAGGAGCATGGACCGCACATCGCCCGCTCGCAGGCTCTCAAGGTGTCGGCTTCTGTCGAACATACCGATGTGAGCATCGCCGCCCGAGAAGCCCCCGGCGGGGGCCTTTACGTTTTTGTCCGCAAGATTCGCGATGGTCAACCCCGCTCCGGCCGGGCGAAAATTACCGCAGGGCGTCTCAAAGCAGCAGAATTCAAATATTCGCTGGAAAAATTCGGCTCTAAAATACTTTTCTTTCCGCCGGGCGTATCGTCTGCCACGCATGCCCAATGGCTCCCGGAGGAGCCAGCTGCCATCCGGCGGCCGGCGGCCCATCTACCCGATGCGGTGGAAATAACCCGCTGCCGAACTGCGGTCGATCCAATCCCCAGCCAATGGGCCGCTGTAAAACCGGGGCAGTCACTTGCGGATCTCGGTTTTTATGACAGTGGTTTTAATTATTACCGCGCTCGACTGTCCCTTGAGTCACCGCCCGGCGATATATTCCAAGCCGTGCTCGCAGCCGCCGTTGCGCCCGACGATGCCGCCACGGCCATGCTCGACGGACATCTCCTTTATGATTCCGGAACCGATCGTAATTCATGCCTGTTCCTGCCCAGATCAGAATGTACGTCCGGCCACCATCAGGCGTTGCTGGTGTATGAGAATCGCGGGCATCCCAACGGGGGTATGCCGATGGAACAACCCTACGGCCTTTTTGACCTCTCATTCAAAGGCATATACGCTCCGGAGCGTTTGCTGAAGAACTGGCGGGTAAAACGTATCGCTCCACCAGTCCATCCGGAGGCGGCTGACTTTACCGGTGCTGAGGTATCCACCGCCAGCTGGCGGCACACCCTCTGCGGCGAGGCCGATTCGGCTGCACAGCTTCCGCCCGATTCCTGGGCGGTGTTTCGTTGCCCGCTGATGCTCACCCAAAAAGAGATTCAATTGCATCAGACTCAACTGGTCCTCACTCACGTTGCAGCTCAGGGTTGGGTGTTCGTGAATGGTAAATTCATCGGTTCCACCAATCACTGGTTCCAGATATTTGCCTTTGGTGCTGCCAAAGTATTAAAGCCGGGGCTCAACAGCATTGCCATCCTGGTGCGAAGTGGCAGCCGCGCCGGTGGTCTCGGACTGGTGAAACTGGTTTCCGCGAAAGAGTCACGCCCCTTTTCTCATCTCGACGGTTCGATGGAGATTGCGGCGGCGCCCGTTGGTATCAGCCGCCGATGGCATGAGACGGATTTTGATGACAGCGCCTGGCCTTCATATCCCCTGCCGCAGAATCACGATGCGTCCAAAGAGCCGCATCTGCTTTCGTGGCATCGCATGGAATTTCATCTTCCGCGCGTGCGCCCCGATATCTGGCTGCCCTGGTGTCTTAAAATTGAAGCGCTGGGGACGGGCTTCATTTATGTCAACGGACATCTGTACGGCCGTTTCTGGCAATATGGCTCGCAGAGAGAATATTATCTCCCCGAGTGCTGGCTCCGGCCGCACGGGCAGGGTAAAAATGTTCTTGCCCTCTGCCTGCGGGCCGTGGACAGACCGGCGCAAATCCTTTCCGCCTCGATCGTGCCTTACAATATTTACGCCGAATATCGGCAAGCATCGTTGTAGAAGATTTATGAAAGCGAGCAACGCTCTACCAAAACTTTCCCGCCGTGATGTCGTCAAGACCGCCGCCATGGCCGTGGTCGTCGGCGGTGCCTCCCGTGCGGGTGCCGCCGACGGAAAGTTTCAACCCGCAAGTCCGACGCATCTGACATGTGAATATCTGGTAGATCCCCTCGGTGTCGATACGCCGCACCCACGATTAAGTTGGGTGCTCGGTTCGTCGCGCCGGGGTGAACGGCAGACCGCGTATCGGATATTGGTGTCCCGCGATCCGGCGTTGCTTCAACCCGGAAAGGCGGATGTTTGGGATTCACGCTCCTGCCGATCCGAACAGAGCGTGCTGGTACCGTATGGGGGGCTGCCTTTGACGGCTGGTGGGCGCTATTTTTGGACCGTACGCACCTGGAGTGCCGATCGGGTCGCCAGCCCATGGGCTGCGCCGGCGCGTTGGGAAATGGGAATGCTCACGCCCACGGATTGGCAACCTGCGCAGTGGATTGAATTGGCAAAGGATACTCGAAATTCTCCATGGATCATGCGCCCGGTTCAGACCAGCGGCATGAAGAAACCCGCCTACAAAAAGACGTTCCCCTCTCCCCTGTTTCGTAAAACGTTCAAGATCAATAAGACGTTAACCCACGCGCGGATGTATATCTGCGGACTCGGTTACTATGAACTGCATATCAACGGCAGGCGAATCGGATCGCAACAATTAGATCCGGGGATGACCACCTACGATGCCCGCTCTTTTTATGCGGTGCATGATGTCACAGAAGCTCTCCGTAACGGCGATAACGTCGTGGGGGTGATGCTTGGAAATGGATTTTTTGGCCAGAATATCGTCTGGGCACCGTGGTTGGCCTGGGGGCCGCCTGTCCTGCTCGCCAAATGTGTCTTGGAATTTTCGGATGGCTCAACAGACATAGTGGCTACCGATTCCACCTGGCGGGCCACCACCGGCCCGGTACTTTTTGATAACGTCTATGCGGGTGAAACCTACGACGCCAGGCTTGAAATTCCCGGCTGGGACCAACCCGGTCTCGATGATTCGCATTGGCAGTCCGC
>DAHWIP010000275.1:0-3058 GCA_027344975.1 Phycisphaerae bacterium | reverse complement strand
ATGACCGGTGACCGCCGGAAGACGGCCCAAATGGTTGGCCGTGCCGTCGGATGTGATGATATTTATGCTGAACTGCTGCCGGCGCAAAAAGAGGAGCTGATTCGGCAGTTACAGCGCGGCGATCATGGTGTGGCGATGGTCGGTGACGGCATCAATGACGCCCCGTCCCTCACCGTTGCGACGGTGGGTATTGCCATGGGTATTCATGGTACCGATGCCGCCATTGAAGCGGCTGACGCCATTTTGCTTAAGGATGATCTGACGCGCATCCCACTGCTGATTTATCTGGCCCGTCAGACAAGGACTGCCATTTTTCAAAATCTCGCTTTTGCACTGGTGTTTGCCGGTGCGGCCGAAGTGGCGGCGGCATTCGGACTTTTCGGACCGGTTGTCGCGGCGTTGGTGCACATGATGGCGGTCGTGGTGATAGCGGTTAATTCCGTCCGGCTTGCCGGTGACGTTGGGGTAAATCGTAAACCGTTGCCAAGCGCAGATCCGGAGGATATGGAATCTGCGGCCCCGGCACTGCCGTCTTCCCCTGCACTGCAACCGGTATGAAATCCGGAGTAGGATGTGTTCGCCCTGATTTGGATCACGGATGATGAGAAATAACCGACTTTTCCGCGTGTGTCCCAGTTCCGGCATGGCCTCCAGTGCCATCGCAGCCGCGCATGGGGTTAACACGAACACAACGGAAGCTTTCATCAGATTCTGATTTCAATCGTATCGAGGAATGATCGTAAGTGAAAAGAGCTGAAGTAGTCGCGTTATGGGTCGCCATCGGCCTGCTGATTGTTACCGGGATACTCGGTATCGCGGTGTATCAATATGGCACGATCTGTTTCTGGGCTGCCGCCCTCGCAGCAGCGGCTCAGACCGTTCTGGGATTTCTCAGTTGGTGGGGTCTCAAACTGACACGCCAGCAGCGGGCGCTCGTCGCCGAGGTGACAACCAAGAGTAAATTTACGCCCCTGGCGCCGCTGGGCTCATTCCACATGAGCTATTCCGATGATGCCGCGCCGGCGCCAACTCCGGTTCAGGAAGTGGAGCCTGAAGACATCACCAGTTTGGATACCGGTTTTCAACGGGTGATCATCGGACTCTGTGCCGTGATGTTTTTCGTCATTGCCGGGGTGATCGGCTACATGGTCTGGACACAATTTGCCGCCGTCATGCCGGGTACGCCGATTGTCATATCGCCGCATCCGATTGATCCGGGAGCGGTGGTGGCGGCTATTTTCGCCCTGCTGACCTACCTGCTTCTGGCATCGTTTTCCCGAGTTGATCGGCGAACCGAAGGCTTCGGCGAAGCCGCCAACGGAATTGTTATCCTCGGGATACCCGGTGCGGCAGCACTTCTCATCGCCGTCATCGCGGCATGGGCGGATACGTATTACGCAACGCAATCGGCCGCCATATTTATCGCGGCGGTTCTGGCGTTACAGGGGCTGGAACTGCTGATCAATTCTCTGCGTTCCATGGGCTCGATTGATGAATTGGAACAGACCGGCATCGACCTGCAGCAGATGCCGCTGGTACCGCTGATCTCCAGCGGATGGATTTTCGGTCTTCGGGTCCTGATGTCTGAGAGCGTCGGTATGACGCAGCAGGACTCATCGTGGATCCGCGTCCTGGGGCGTCTGCTACCGCGGGTATTCGTCGCCGGAGTGGTGTTCCTGATCGCTTTGAGCACATTGCGGATAGTGCCCACCGGTGATGTGGGTATACGCGAGCATCTCGGGGTTACGACGGCCTATGACCTCGCGCACCCTCTGCCCGCCGGCCTGCACATCATGTGGCCGTGGCCGATTGATAAATTATCATTGATCCCGACGGAAAAAATACACAGCGCCGTTGTCGGGACCGAAGTGGAGCACAAATCCAAGCTGGGCGAAAGTGTTTTTTCCTTCTGGTCCTCGCACAAATCGAAACCGGGTTCGGAATTTGTAACCGGTGATGTCGCCAGCGGCGGTAATTCGTATGTGAAGGTGCAGATAAATACCAAGAACGCTGGAGTTCCCGGGCAGAAGGTCAAGATCTCCACCGCGTCACAATTGCTGGACGGTTTTGTGGTGGCGTGGTGGCGGGTAAAAAATCCGGGCCTGTTTTTCCATAACGTCGAAAACCGGAATATTATTGAATACGGTGGCTCAGCCGGCATAGGCAATACGCCGCATTCCAAACCGATGGATAACGTACTGGTCCATCAGATGCTCCTGGCCGCCATCACGCGTGTCTTCGCTCGCCACTCCCTGCATGAAATCCTTGAATCCGAAACGCCGAAAGTCGTCACCGAAATCAAAGCGTTCATGCAGAAGCGGCTCGATGCCATGCAGAGCGGTATTCAGATTACCAATGTGGACATCAAAGATCTGCACCCACCCAAGGGGATCGGTGATTACCGCAGCCCGCGAACGGGGCGTCTGATCCCCGGACCCGCTCGCGCCTTTGAAGAGGTGGTCAGCGCGCGTGAGGAGAAACACAGCCTCATTCAGGAGGCAAAAATGCGGGCGTTTCAGGATGTCACCATTGCCAATGGCGAAGCAAAAGCACTGGTATCGGATGCCGAAGCGGTGGCGGCCCAGCGCGTAGATGCGGAAAAAGGCCGGGCGGCCGCTCTGGTGGCGGAATCGACCGCGTTTGCCAAAGCGGGTACCCCCGCCCGAATCTGGGCCTTCTATCAGGCGATTGGAAAAGTCTTCCCGGAGATCAGCAAAGTGATTCTCGGCCCTGGAGTTTCACCGCCGCAGATATGGCAGCTTGGTCATGCCCATTCGCATATACCACTGGCCCCACCTACAACCGCAGGAGATGTAAATTCGGGGCTTAATCCGCCCAATGTGGCCGGTGCGATGGGGGCGTCACCCCAGCAACAGTAGGTTTTTGGTTCAGGGAATGGAATTTTATCCGGGGCAGTACCGTTTGCCGCCCCAAAGCTAATGAGGCTCAGCTATATGCGTAAATTCATCGTTGGAATTTTCCTTTTTGCAGTGATCGCCGTCATCGTGCTCGATACCTGCACATTTGTCTCCAAACCCTATCAGAAGGTGCTCATAGA
>DAHWIP010000274.1:0-3075 GCA_027344975.1 Phycisphaerae bacterium | reverse complement strand
GCCGCCTACCAGCAGAGCCGTATCCACCGGGCCGCTGCGCAGAAACGAGCCGTGCAGCACAGATAGCAACCATCCGATCATTTGGCAATTCTCTCCCGGTTCCGACCGTTCGAAGGCTCCATGTAGCACGCCTCGTCGGCTTGCTGACCTTCCGTATCCGGCACGATCATGATCCGACCCGAATGTTTGATTACGGCCACAGGGTACCCGTAGAGTCGGCTCAAAGATTCCGACTGAATCACCTCTTCCACACTGCCGCACGCTGCCCGACCGCCGGCGAGATAAACCACCCGATCCATCAGGGATAGCAGCGGATTCATGTCATGTGCCGTGATTAATACTGCAATTCCGTGTTCGCGCGTGAGATGCCCAAGCAGTCGCGCCAGTTCGTTGGCAGACTTGAAATCCAAATTGGCCAGCGGCTCGTCGAGCAAAAGAAGCCGGGGCTGCCTGGCCAGTGCGTGCGCGATGACGGCACGCTGCTGCTGCCCTCCGGATAATTCACCGATGCGCTGCTTTGCAAATTGCTCAGCGCCGACCGCGGCCAGTGCCCGGCTGACCGCCTCCGACGACTTGCGTGAAAACCATCGCGGCCCGAGTCGATGTCCATCGCATCCAAGCTGAACCAGATCGCAGACACGCAGTGGAAGATCCGGCGCAAAATTAATTTTCTGAGGAACATATCCAACCAATCCGCGGGCTCGCGAGGGGGGAAATCCGCACACCCTTACGCAGCCGTGTGGTGAGGGTTGGGTGCCGACCAGACTGCGAAGCAGCGTCGTCTTTCCCGCACCGTTTTCCCCGATCAGTCCGCAGAATTCGCCCGGACTCAGGGTGAATGAAACCCCCTGCAGCAGCACACGCGTGCCGATCTTTACCGTTAAATCGTCGACCGCCAGAAGAGGTGGCTCAGACGCCGGGCCGGGGACGTCGGCAGCGAGCGCAGCTTTTGATGATTCCTCAAATTTCGGCATGTGTACCCATCTTTCGCCATATCGCCGTTGGAACACGGGGCGTCCAAACCAGCTCAAATCCACGCTCTGCTTTCATGATTATCGGCCAATGCGTCGTATGTCATGAGCTCCACCTCTTTTGTCACCTTTTCCCGACAAATCGGTCTTCCACAGGTGACCTGGCTAAAAATATTCGCACACGCCGCCTGCACAGCGAACGCATCTATTTCAGCACGGTGGTTGAAATACCTCGAGTTACGGCCAATCTCAGTGCCCGGACTTCCGCCACCATCCATCTCTGGTACGTATATCCGGTCGGCATGGTTTCATAGACGCCGACCACCGGCACATGGGCCCGCTGGGCGAGGTGCAGAAACGATGCGGTGAGCGGGTCCGTCACCTGCTGGTTGTAGACAAACACTTTGACCTTGTGGTCACGAAGCAGATGATTCTGCATGCTGACATCCTGCGGCGATGGATCCGTTCCGTTCATGATCGCCGCCTGCAGATGCCAAGGGGTCCTGATATCGCAACCCGTCGCCTGAAGCATGTAATCTCCCACCGGTTCGGTCACCGCGACCGGCGTACCCTGAAACTTCTTTTTGAATTTCGCGATGGCGGCGTACCACGGTTTCAACGATGCATCAAACTTCCTTACTCGCATGAGGAAATAGGACTTATGGCCCGGATCGAGTTTGTTTAATGCCTCAGCAATGGCCATGGCCACCTTCGGCATCGTTGTCGGCTTATACCAAAGATGAGGATTGGGGGTGTTATCGGGAAGCCGGAGCAGCGTTTGAACGTCGATGATCTGTCGTCCGGATTTGGGTGCGGCTGCAAGAATGCGTTTAACCCAGGTGTCATAGCCCAATCCGTTTCGCACAATCAACGAAGCGCGTGCCAATTCCTCTGCAACCGACGGACTCGCCTCGAAGACATGGGGGTCGGTGTTGGGATTGCTCTCAATGGAACTCACCGTCACATATTTGCCCCCGATCTGAGCGATCACATCGGCGTATTGATTTTCCACGCCGACCGCCCGCACTTTGGCCTGAATGGTTCCGGCGGCCGCCAGAGACACTGCCGTCACCATGCCCAGAATACCGAAACCACGAAAACTACGGAACATCGACTGGCCGCGTTTCGGGGGGACTTTAACCTGCAACATGAACCATTCTCCTGATATGTCGGCAACTGGTGCCATTGAACCATACGGCCGTGCCATCTGATCGTTCACTCTCCGCCAGTTCGGTCCCACACCAATATGCAAGTTATACATTGTTATACGAGTAGCGACAAGCCCGTGTTCGTATGGTGTCGGTTGCGCCCGCTTACCACTCGGCTAAGAACGACCGCGTGACGTTTTACTTCAGCGCTCCGCCAGATGCCCCATACGCATCGAGAAGTTGAACGGACTCTACGTAAGATATGGATTGCTTTGACGTTCGTTGCCCATGGTCGTCTGCGGTCCATGACCGGGATACACAACCGTCCGATCAGGCAGCTTCATGACGCGCGAAAGTGATTGGCGCATGGCGGCCGGGTCGCTGTCGGGTAAATCGGTCCGGCCTATCGATCCGGCAAAAAGCAGATCGCCGCCAAAAAGCAGATTTTTCTCTGCACAATAAAACGCGATGTGCCCCGGCGAATGCCCCGGCGTAAAAATCGCCTTCAGGCGAATGGATCCGATCATCTGTTCGCCATCATCTTGGATATGGCCGTCCGCTGAGCGCGGTTCGATGGTGTACGGGAGTTGAAAAATTTTTGATCCTGGATGCTGTAGTTTCGGTTCGTCCAGCCGGTGAATCAACACTTTGCCGTGCGGGTAGTGGTCGGTATAAATCTTGTGATCACTGATATGATCCCAGTGGCCGTGAGTGAGCAGCAGCAGGGGAACATCCCAACCATGATGTTGTGCGATCTTCAGCAGCGGTTCAATTGTATTTTGCGGAGCATCAATCAGTGCCGCGACGCCCGCCGTTTCATCCGCGATCAGATAGGAATTTGTCGCGGCCAGGCCGCCGGTATTGACGTGAATCCTCATGACAGAAATCTACCGTCAAATATCACTCTTGGCCAGCGAAGTTTGAGTAATGCTCCGTCCACCTGAACGAACACGGTT
>DAHWIP010000273.1:0-3085 GCA_027344975.1 Phycisphaerae bacterium | reverse complement strand
GATGCAATGAATATCTGAAATTTGGCAAATTGGCGCGGTATGCCAGGGCGTTGGAGGCGGATTTCGTGGCGACGGGTCATTACGCCCGCATTGGGCAAACCCCTACCGGGCGTCCGGCGATTCTGCGCGGTGCGGATATTTCCAAAGACCAGAGTTACGTGCTCTTCGGCGTGCCGCCGGAGGAATTACCGCGCATGCTTCTGCCGATCGGTGATTATCCTAAAACAGAGGTTCGGGAGATGGCACGGGAAATGGGCCTGCCGGTTCATGCCAAGCCGGACTCGCAGGAAATCTGCTTTGTGCCGGAGAATAATTATTTCGAACTTGTGGCCCGCCGCAGCCCGCAGAGCGTCAAGCCGGGACCCTTCATCGGACCGGACGGGACTGTGGTCGGCGAACATCCCGGCCACCAGCGTTTTACCATCGGTCAGCGGAAGGGTGTGGGCGTGGCATTGGGATACCCGATCTATGTGACGGCCATCGACAGTGAGAACAATCGCGTACATCTGGGACCGGCTGAGGAACTGCTTTCGCAGTATCTGGTCGCTGGGGAAGTGAATTGGCTTGATGACGAACTACCGAACCAGCGGCGCTGCTTAGCGAAAGTACGTTACAACTCGCAGCCGGCGCCGGCGACGGTGAGCGTAAGCCCGCAACGGGAATTGATTGTGCAGTTTGATGAGCCGATCGCGGCCATCACGCCGGGTCAGGCGGTCGTCTGCTACGAGGATTCGCGTGTTCTGGGTGGTGGATGGATTCAAAAGATAAGTCGTACGCCGCCGGCCGAATAAAGGGCGGATTCCGCGGTTTTGACGCGGGCGATCCTTTCCACGGCAAGAGATGTCGGATTACCGTGGTTTTTTCCGGCGCGCTGGGGGACACCATTCTGCTCAAACCGATGTTTGAGCAATTCAGGCGGCTTCATCCGGGCTGCCGGATCACCATGGTGACCGCGGCATCCGTCGGCAGGCTTTTCGAGATACTGGGGTGGGCGGAGCGTGCCGTGGATATTCATTATTTCAATCATCACCGCTGGTTCGGAGACGATCCCGATCCGGCAGCCCCGCCATGGGCAGACTGTGATTGGCTTGTAAGCGGCGTGAGCAGCGGCAACGATGCCTGGGCCCGGGCGGCGAGACGATCTTGCGGTTCGGCGCGAATTTCTTTCTTTAATCCCCTGCCAAGCCCGGGTGATCCGCATCACGTCGTGGTTCAGCGCTGCCGCCAACTCGGAATTTCGCCCGATCTGTCGGCGGCAAAATTGGCTGATGGGAGAAACAACGGGTGGAAACCGTCCCCGCGTAAGGTGATCATTCACCCGGGAAGTGGCGGCAGGGATAAATGCCGACCGCTGGATTTTTACACGGGACTGGCGCGGCGGTTGCAAAAGCGGGGATATAGGCCGGAATTTATTCTCGGTCCGGTGGAGCGAGAACGGATGGCTGCGGCGGAGAGGGCGGCGCTGGCGGGCGATTTCCGTGTGAATGACTGTTACGAACTGCCACAACTCGTGGAAATTCTTCGTTCTGCGGAGGTTTTTTTTGGTAACGACAGCGGTGTGAGCCATCTGGCGGCCGCCCTAGGGGTACCGACGGTGGCGCAGTTTATTCAAAGTGATCCGCGCTGGTGGCGTCCGATAGGGCTGCGGGTGTGGATTTTGGGAACGGATAAGATGCCGACGGCTGCACCGGCGGTTATGATGCGGGAGTTGCAGAGAGTCGATGCGGGAGGAAACAGTTGACGCCGACAGTCCGGATTCCAGTTGAATTACCGAGTGCCAAACCTCTTTTACCGGCGGATCCGGATTCCCTATTTGGGATGGCGGTCGAGGCGGTCAACGGCGCGTGTGACATCGTAAAGGCTCCGGAATATGTTCGAGCGATCCTCGGCCAACCGAAAAATGAGCTGATGGTCAATTTTCCGGTCCGCCGCGACGACGGGAGCTATGAGATATTCAAGGGTTATCGCATTCAGCACAATAATATCCTGGGGCCGTATAAGGGAGGAATACGGTATCATCCGGAAGTGAGTCTGGATGACGTCAAGGCGCTGGCCCTGTGGATGACGATGAAGTGTGCACTGATGCGTCTTCCATTCGGAGGGGCCAAGGGGGGAGTCAAAGTCAATACGCGGGATCTCTCATCAAATGAATTGATGCGGCTTACACGCCGTTTTACTTCCGCCCTGGGCAACCACATCGGCCCTGACCACGATATCCCCGCGCCGGATGTCGGCACCAACGCCCAGATCATGGATTGGATGATGGACACCTACATCAACACCCATACCGACGGGGCCCATCAGGGCATGGTGCATGTCGTGACCGGCAAATCGGTGGGGTGCGGCGGGAGCGAGGGAAGGGAAAAAGCCACCGGGCAGGGAATCTGCTATGTTCTCTCGGAACTGCTGCCGGAAGTTAATTTGAAGATGCCGAAACTACGCTTCAGTCTGCTGGGATTCGGGAATGTTGGGGCGTTTACCGCCCGGACACTTTCGGCCGAGGGGGCGAAGCTTATTGCGGTCATGGATCATGCGGCGGCACTGGTGAACCCCGACGGCCTGCCGACAGAGGAACTGCATCAGTATGTGGTGAACCATGGCTCGATTGCAGGTTTTAAGAGCGGCGGTACTCGGGAGGTATCGCCGGAGGAATTTTACCGTACACCGACCGACGTATTTATTCCGGCGGCGCTGGAACGGATGATTGACGAGCAAAAGGCGAACTGGCTGGACTGCCGGATGGTAGCGGAAGGTGGAAACGGGCCGACAACTCCCCGCGGAGCGGAGGTTCTTCAGCGGCGTGGCATTGTGGTGCTGCCGGCGATTCTGTGTAACGCCGGTGGCGTTACGGTAAGCTATCTGGAGTGGGTGCAGAACAAGATGGGCGTACATTGGGACCTGCAGCGGGTGGACCACGAACTGCATCGCACGATTGTTCTGGCGGCGAGGCGGGTGCGCGTCGCCGCCCACCGCTACGAAGTGGATTTGAGCAGAGCCGCATTCGGGGTGGCGGTGGAACATCTGACCGACACCTATCTGCGCCGAGGGATATTTCCTTGACCGAGAGCCATCCGGCGACTTTACC
>DAHWIP010000272.1:0-3132 GCA_027344975.1 Phycisphaerae bacterium | reverse complement strand
ACAAATCTGTGCGCTCGGCCACTCCACCGTTCTGCATGATAGACAGAATGACCAGGTTTTTATTGGGATTGCATACCCGATGAATCACCCCCGGCTGGAAATAAATCAGCTTGTTTGGTTCTAAATCCAAGACCTCGAAGCCTTGATAGGAAAGCAGTTCGAGTTTCCCGTGTCCAGAAATGACATAGTAGGATTCGGCACTTACGCTATGAAAGTGTGCTCCGCCGCCAATAACCCCGTCCGGCCCCGCTTGTTCATAAACCTTGATTCTGCTGAGCCCGATTCCACCGGGTAGCAGTAAATTCCGCAAATCCATAACATCCACGATACCCCGGTAGCTTATCAGCCGCAACCACAAGGCAATTTTGTTTGACTACCGACCTATCCCGGCTGCTTGGTTGGTCCAGATCGCGTATTGCTGCTCCGCCCGAGACTGAAACCGGCACACGCGCGAGACGGGCTGCTGCAGTGAACAGCGTAATCAATGCAGGGACTTCCATTGCGAAAAGAGGTCGTTTTGCGGGTTGACAGCTTTTTATGGGAGTTTAGACTTCGGCCATGGGCGGGTTCCGATTTGTATACGTTCCATGGTTGATCATCGTCGTTGCCGTTGCGCCCATTTTTTGCCCATGCCACAGAACCGTAATCACCGCAATTGCTTTTCCTGCCGACCATGGCACGCGATGTACGATGGCGACCGGAATTTGTGCCGCGCGATGCGCCGTTTTATCCGAGAATTGCCTTGCACATCGGCCGAGTTCAAATTGCTTTTGCTGTGTTTATCGCCTCTTTTCGGGTGTTGTCAGCGGCTCACGGGTTAGCTTTCACTCGACTCATGGTGCCAGACTTAACCGTCCCGTAACCCGGCAAGCGACCTGCGACAAAATCGCCAGACGCTTGACCAGATGTTCACATCGTCATCTGGCCGAACTTAAAACCGGTAAAAGCCTGCTGCGCCAGCACTGCGCGCTGAGAATCTGATCCATACCCAAATAGCACGCCTTTCTCCCCGCGACTTTTCGGATGTCGATTTTTGACCGTCGCGGGTTGGTCAGTTGAATTGCTCATTGGAGACAAGTGGCATGAAAAATTTGTGGTTTCCCACGGCAGTGGGGATGCTCCTGATAACGGGGTGCGCCCGATTACCCAACATCGCTCCGCCGGCAAGAGATAATCCGGCGAATCCGGCGGCCTCCGCCGGTAAACCATTCATAGGGGGAGATTTCCTGAATGTATCGGGTTCCGGCAGCGATATTGCGATGCCGAGTATCACGGCGGGTGTCGGCTTGCCCGGTGCCCCCGCAGCAGCCCGAAATTCACCGGCCGCGTCATCCGGGTCAGACATGAGGATGCCCGGCTTGAAAATGCCCATGGGAGCCATGAAAGGCATGGCCAAGAGTACAGAGGAGAATAAATGAAGCGTAACAACGCGACACATTTCGTTCGTGGAGCTTCCGCAGGAATAATGCTCGTCGGCGGAATTTTTGGTGGCTGTGCGACCGTGCCTCGTCAAGCCGGCTTCAAATCTGTCTCGGTGATAGCACGGAAACGTCTGAAGACCGAGGTGATCTGGGCACAAAATCGTCGGCAGCAGATGAAGCTTCATGCAATCGTTGCTCGCCTGCTTGCTCATCCGCTCACTCCGGCGGATGCGGTGGAAGTGGCGCTGCTGAATAATCCGTTGCTTCAGGGCCGTTATGAACAACTCGGCATTTCCGAGGCGCAGGTGATTCGCGCCGGTGTCATCAGCAATCCGGTGCTTTCTTTTGATTTTCGATTTCCGGCGGCGCCGAATTATGGTTGGGATGCGAGCGTCGCGCAGGATTTTGCGGATATTCTTCTGTTGCCGGCACGAAAGAAGGAATCGGAGGCGCAGTTCGCCGCTACCAAGTCGTTGGTCAGCCAGTCGGTGATCCAACTCGCAACGCGAACACGTCAGGCGTACTACCGGGTCGTTGGGGATTCGCAGCTCATCGAATTGGAAACCAGTGTGAAAGCGGGTGAGGCCGCCGCACTCGATCTGGCAAAAAAACTCAGGCAGGCAGGTAACATTCCGTCGTTGACGTACGATCGCCAGCTTGCCATGTATGAACATATCCGACTGCAGCTTGCGATGGACAAGGCCAATTATCTTGAAGATCGCGAGCGGATGTTTCGGCTCATGGGGTTGTGGGGGGTGCAGGCTCAGGTCCGTCTGCCCAATCGTCTGCCTATTCCCATTCGCAGTATCCCCTTCAACGGATTAACCGCCATGGCTTTACGCCGGAGTTTACTGCTGAAGGCAGCCCGCCATGAGCTTCAAGCCGCCGGGGTAGATGTGCGCGTCGCAGGCTGGGCGGGGATATTGCCGGGCGCTACCATCGGAATGAATTATGTGCGTGATCCGGACGTCCGTGGCACTCTGGGACCGGCCATTTCCGTGCCTGTGCCGATTTTCAGCCAGGGGCAGCCATCGCAGGCGATGGCCCGTGCCCGCTATCTGGCGGCCTGGCGACATTATGAGGCGTTGGCGATTGACATTCGCTCACGTGTGCGGGCACGGTGGGTGGCGGTGCGTGCCGATCGGCGGAGGGTTGAGTTTTATCAGCGCGTCATGTTGCCGCTGCGGCGGCGAATGCTTGCAGAGACGCAACGTTCCTACAACGGCATGTTTGACAGTGGCTTTCTGCTGATGCAGGCCAAGATCGATGAAATCAACACGGCTCGAAGTTATGTCAAAGCGCTGGAAAGCTATTGGATGAATCGCGCCAAACTCGCAGATGAAGTCGGTGGCAGACTGCCGGCACGGATGTCAAAAACGCCCTCAGCTCCGAGACTGAAAACTCGATCAACACAAGGAGTAAAACCATGAGTGAAAAAATCAATCGTCGTGCCATGCTGACCTCCGGAGCCGCCTTGGCGGCGGGGGCCATGTTCAAGGCTCGGGCAGCAGAGGGAGCGTCCCTGTCCACCATAGCGCATCAGGGGGCCTCCTACGGCGGTCGGATGAAATCAAAGGCACGGGCCGATGCGCTGAGCGCCAGACCCCTTCCGCCCGGCCTGCCCAACCGGGATTATCTGCCTGTGGTGGCCACTAACACTGGCACACTGCCATTCAAGATTGTCGACGGCGTCAAGGTTTTCCATATGGTG
>DAHWIP010000271.1:0-3141 GCA_027344975.1 Phycisphaerae bacterium | reverse complement strand
GCCAGCAGGGCCGCGATGATGCATGTTGACAACAGCACGCTGATGCAGACCCAACTATGCGGGTAGGCTTTAAGATGCCGATCGCCACGGATCACCAGATTCCAAGTCCGTGCCGCGGTGGCATGAACTCCATTCCCGGATCTGCCGCGAAACGGCAGCAGGCGGTAGATCAGCAGTCGGGCGTAATAAATCACGGTGACGATGCGGAGATTAAATGGAATGTTGGCAAATAGTCCTTCAAACAGGGCGATGTAGAGTATCCCCACCACCAAGACCCGCCGGGTTACCAAACCCATGAAGCCGAAGATGCCGCAGTACGCAAGGACGGCCAATCCGTGGATCGCGGATGCAACAAGGCAGCGTGCGAGGATGTGTGCGGCCTCGCCATCCGGTCCATGCACACCATGGTAAATGGCGGCATAGGTCAGGGCGATGGACATCACGCTCAACGTTTCGGCCGCCGTCACTGCTGCCGCCAGCTTCACCAGATAGATCAACCATTTGCGAATGGGACGAATGAACAGATAGGTGAGCGTCTGATCTTCCTGTTCATCCTGCATCACACCGGATGCGTACACCAGCGCCAGCAGCGGCAGAAGTCCCTGTGGAATCAGCATGAAGATCAATCCGAATTCCATCGCCTTGGGCGCGGCAAACGGATCGGTGCCGCGCGTGATCAGAGCGATGATCGCCGGCAGCAGAGCCAGCAGGAGCATCGCGATCCATCGGCGGCCATGAAGGTGTTGTCGCATGGCCAGGTGGTAAAGCGCCCAGATGGCCGGTCCGATTCCGCCGCCCGCTGTTGCGATCGATGCAGGCATCCCGGCGGAGAGCTCATTCTGCGAGGCCGATTCAGGCATTATTTATCCACCAGATAATGAAATACCGCATCAAGATTATCATCCTCGGAATACACCTCATCAATGGTCCAGGGTCCGCCCAACGCCAGGGACGGCAGCCGGGCGTAAAACTCATCGGGGCGCGGTGTTTGAGCCACCAGAGACACCCCGTCCGGACCCAGATGAACGCCGGCAACATCGGGATATTCCAGTAGCTTCGCGCCCAGAGACCGGATATTCCGACCGACCAGAACAATCCGGTGCGGCTGTTGATCCATGAGATCGCGAATCTGGCGGATGCTTCCCTGGGCCACAAGGCGGCCGTGATTCATAAGCACAATATTCTCAGTCAGCGTCTGCACCTCATAGAGGACGTGACTGGAAACAAGTATGGTCTTTCCCTTGAGCGCCAGACGGTGAATGATCTCCAGCAGATCACGGCGTGCCACCGGGTCGGTGCCGGTCATCGGTTCATCCAGAAACAGAACCTGCGGATCATTCACCAGCGCCTGCGCAAGCTTCGTCCGCTGACGCATTCCCTTGGAATATCCGCGCACGACGCGATTCGCGTGGGTGGTCATGCCGACAAGTTCAAGGAGTTCATCGGCCTTTGCGGATGCAGCACGCTTTCGGCAGCCGGCGAGCCTTGCGCAGCAGGTGATGAAATCGCGGCCAGTCATCCATTCATATAATGCATCCTGCTCGGGGCACAGGCCGATGTATCGATTGATCTTCGAGTTGTTCCACACCGTTTCACCCAGGACTTCCACCCGGCCCTGGCTGGGACAGAGCTGGCCGGTCGCCAGTTGCAGCAGTGTGGATTTGCCCGCGCCGTTGGGCCCCAGCAGACCGCAGACGCCCGGCGTGATATCGAGCGTCAATTTATTAATGCCGATGACATCGCCGTACCATTTGCTGACATCATGAAAGGCGATAACCGGTTTTATTTCAGGCGATCGAGTGATCGGACCGACCATTTCAAAATTCCTGTCGAAAGAAGAAAAAGTCCTGCCAGCACGGCCGCCGCCCAGTACCACGGATACCACGGGCCGCCGAAGCGGATCAGAAGCAACATGCGTCGGCTCCGGTCGGGCTCAAGTTTTGCCAATCGTTGCCACGCGTCGTTGGTACCCAGGAGGTGATCTCCCACCCGGGCCAGATCTCCCGTGAGCGAAACCAGCTCCCGCCAGTCGCTGTGCTTTGCATGCCACAGATAGGTCAGAAAATCGGCATGATGAACCGGATTCTCGCGGATCAGTGCACCGGGGGGTGCCCCGGGGATCGGAGCATAGTGAATCGGAAAATGATGTCGATAATCACTGCGAAGTGCCTGATGATGATTGGCCTCCAGGACATCACTGACCACGCCGGTAATAAACCAGAGCCCGAGCCACATCAGCGCAACGTACCGCAGATTCCGCGATAACGCTGAAAGAGCCAGCATCAGCGTGCCGGCGCTGATGCAGATGATCAATCCGTAGGCAACCGCGGCGATGGCAATCGGCAATTCCCGCAGACTTCCCGCCCAATTCAGACTGAAGAGCACGCCGAAGATGTACGCCACAATCGTCGGTACGATGGTCACCATCGAGATGAAAAACGCGATGACCGCCCATTTGCCCACGAAATAATCAATCCGCCGCAGGGGCCGTGAAAAATACAGCGGCAGGGCGTTGACACGCAGATCCTGGCTGATAAGTCCCGGACCCACAACCAGAACCAGGATCATGGAAAAGATCAGTTCGACATGCATGAAATAGCTGTAGCTCAACTGCCAGATCTGACTGCTGTAATATTGCGGCCGGTAGATGACATGGGGATTCATGAACTGCAGATACTGAATGATGGAGGAAACCGATTTGGATTTTCGCTCCACCAGTCCCCAGATCGAAAGGGCGCAGACGAGGAGGAACGCGGGCGTCCATGCGGCAAAGAGCAGATAGCGCAGAAACCGGTTGCGAAACTGAACCCGAATACCCTGCTTCGCCACCGTCAGCCATCGCCAGCGGTGCCCCGAAAGGTGTCCGGACCAGTGCTGATATCCCTGTTCGACGATCGGCATTATCGGCGCTCCACCGCACCAAGAAATATTTCCTCCAGCGTGCTTCGCTGCGGACGAAGATGGCGTATCTGTAACCCATCCGCCGACGCCTGCCGCCATAACAATTCCGGCCCTTCTCCCGATGGTATCGCCACGCGCAGTATTTCTCCCACCTTTTCCACCACACACCCGCGGGCGGATAGGTGCTCGATAAATTTGTCGGGTGGCTCTTTCAGCCGCAGTTCAAAACTGCCGGAGTGC
>DAHWIP010000270.1:0-3143 GCA_027344975.1 Phycisphaerae bacterium | reverse complement strand
CACGGGTTGTGGCATCCGCCAGTGCATTGGCAGCTACCCCCCGGTCAGGTGCTGGAAACATTGCCGACGGAAGACCATACCACCGCCGTGGCATGGGAGCCGGACAAAGCCGCAGGTGGCAAAGCGGGCTATCTGTGGCTGGGGCATTGGCGGACGGGATTGGATGTCTGGCAGTATGACGCCGAGGGAGCAATTACTCGGCGTTGGCACATTCACGAGCCGCAGGTGGGCAATTACATTGAGTCACTGCAGCCGCTCCGGGGTGGAGCGATGGCGGTAGGGTGCTACGGCGCCGGTGTAAGAATCATAACGCTGCCGGGCCAGAGCAACGATGCGTGGCGAGACGCCGCAAAGACAGCAGCCCAGTTCGCCGCCGCGCCGGAACCGCAGGGGGCAAGGCCGCCGAGCGAGCGCGAGCTTAATGCCATGGCAGCTGCGATTCGTAAAGAATTATTGGAATCGAAAGGCAGGAAGCAGCCGCGGATTGTGCCACTGCCCGACGATTGGCGAACCGAGGGGAATTGGCTGGGAAGATATGGAAAATATTGGATGTGCCTGTTCGCGGGGCGAGAATCAATTGGTAACCTCGTTTGGAATTCGCTACCACGTCGCATTAGGCAACTCGAGTTTGACGGTCCCCATGTCCGAATGGTGGGTGGCCCCTTTCACCAACCGGATACCAGCCGCTACTGGGTTCAGCAGGATTTCACAGGCAATCCACGAGCCCTGCAACTTCCACCCGCGTATTACCGGGGAAACGGGCAGTTGCTCCGCGGTTTCGGGCAGGCTGGCAAACAAAGGCGGATTTCTGAGATAGACGATCACGGCGAAGCCTACCCGGCCTGGTGGCAGGGGCCCGACGTTAACGTGCTGCTAACGATTCCGAGGGGGCTGTTCACGTTGAGTTTTTACGAATGGAACTACAACGGCCACACTACGACAATGCGGCTTCGTGACTATGCGGTCTCCGTCCAAACGTTCCCCAATGGCTGGCGCTACGGGCACCTCTGGTCTCGCGGCCGCGGGGTTCCTGCCGCCTGCTATCGTCAACCGTCAAAGGTGGTGGCCCGTGCTGAACAGAACTGGGGTGGGGAGTGGGTGAGGTTTTTGGTGCGTGGTCCCGTGGAGGTCGGTGTTCGATTCCACCGCAACTACTCGTTTAACACCCATGTATCGGGCGCCGCATTGGATTGGACGGCGCAAAGGCCGCCGCCATACTTCTGCAGCGTTGCGAGTTGGCCACGGCGGCAGGCGGAGAAACTCCGCGCCGCACAAATAGGGCTCGCGGCCCTGCGTGCGGGGATTTATCCGCTGGCGACGGGGGCAGGCAGTCCGCAGGTGGCCGCGTGCCACGACCTGCTCACGATCGCGCGGCTGGAGAGGCGCACAGAGCCGACGGTGTGGGCCAGCCACGAGGCGATCATCTACAGCTTGGCCGACCGATGCCTGCAGGCGTGCGGCCACGGCAGCGCAAGCAGCCTGCGACTGCTCGCGGCATGCAACTACCGCCTTTGCCGATTTCGGCAATGGGAAGGCGACCTGGAGCGGGAGGGACTACCGGTGCCACGGAAGCTTGAGGAGATGACGAAATGGAAAGGCCGTACCCGGGTGTTCCGGGACGGCGGGTACCGCCAGTTGGCGCGCGACGCGGCCCGCCAACGCACGGCCGAATTAATAGCGGGTAGGTGACAAGAAAAAGGAGCGAGTGATTTTTACGTCAGAGAGGATAAGGAGTCCCATCCTCCGCCAGCTATTATTGCGGCTTCGACGGCCCCGGCGCTCCATGCTGGAACGCCTAACCGGTTACGTTATCTCGGCCGGCCATTGGTGAACGTTGTCAGGAGAAGTGGATGTTTATGAGAGTCGCGGGAATAATTTGTGCGGTGGGGTTATCCGCCTTGGCGGCCGGGCCAAGTTACGGTTCGGCCCGTGCGGCAGGGATTCTTCGGGGTCCTGCCGCGCGGAGGGCGACCTCTGCCGCCCTGCTATCATTTGTCAAGCAGTTCCAAAAGGTCCAGACCATCAGGCTCAACGCTTGGGTCCGGCATGGCCACAAACCGCTTATTTTGAAAAACATCAAATACGCGCGGCTTCTCGGTCGGTACCAATTCTGGGCGGACGGCCAAAAATATCGGATCGACTGGCAAATCATCAGGAGCAACTACGACCCACTTGTCCACCAGATATGGACGTTCGACGGACACCGCTACGAGGCGTCCGCGGGGGTGCCCAAGACGCTCATTGTCATATACCACAAACGTCCTGTTGGCTTTTTCGGCCCGGGGCAGGGTAATGTGCTTTTTGCCCCGATCAGGTTTCTCTGCAACCGGCACACACCGCGACAGCCTGGCAATTGGCTTGACTGGTGGAGGGTTCGGCGCCATCCGCACCAAGTCGCCGACCTCGGAAAGAACAGAGTGATCCACTGGTTTAAGTACACCTCCACGGGGGCAAAATTTGTCTTCTCAATCCGCAACCCATTTCTTCGCTACCCGGCGCGGTGGGGTGGTAAGGCCGCCGCGTCGGTCGGTGTAAAGCCCGGCCGCTACGTCCGCTACGAAATGGTTCTGCGCCGGCGTGGCCATGTCTATTTGCCGGTGGACCAATTTCCGCTGCCGGCGATAAGGTCAACGGGCGGCATCAAGTGGGATCGCCGCTTCACCTACCAAACGGTGAAGGTGGGGAGTGGGCGCATATACCTCCTCAAGGGAGAGAAGATTTTCAAACGGGGCAAATGGCGGCAGCGTATTGATGTTGTCAAACTTACGGTCGATTCAGGGATCGACGCCGCGAGGTTCACCATCAACTATGATTTGGCTCCCGGCTACTACGAACGGGGCCGCATCGTGGGTCTGAGCAGGGGCCCCGCCGCGCCGGCTCGCACGCAGCATCTGGGCGGCACAAAAGAAAATGGGGAATCGTCGAATCATTAATAACGCCGGCCTCGGCCAAACATGGAGTTTTACATACGATGCCATTTGATTTCCGCCGTTTGATGCCAAGTTTCGTCGCGTGCTTCGTCGCGTTCGCTGCCGTCGTGGGTGCATTGCAGGGCCGTGGGGTAGCCGCCAGTAGTGTCCCGGAATTTGCTGGCGGAATGCTCGCAGAATATTAACACGATCTTAACTTGCGCCAGGGCCGAG
>DAHWIP010000026.1:0-12285 GCA_027344975.1 Phycisphaerae bacterium | reverse complement strand
TTTCCAGAGGATGTTGCTGCTGAAAAAACCAAGCGACTGGCTGCCATTGGTCTCGCCGTAACCGCCGTTAAATGACATCAGCAGATTATCCGGCTTATGGACATAGTGAAGCCGCAGGCCACCGGTAAATTGTGTGCTTTGAGAGTTGCCCGTGGTGTTGGTGCCGCCCAGATCGAGTTCATTATCCCAATGCGGCCCGAACAGAGATTCAACCGGCGGCGGTGCAGGTTTCGGCGACACCAGCGGCAGAGGCGGCACAGCGGCTGGGAATTTCTTCAGCGTAACCTTAACCGGCTGCACCACCCAGCCAACATTTCCCGGAGCCGGGCTGATGGTAACCATCTGCACGGTCTTATTTTTGCCCACGAGTTTCACCGGCCTTCGACTCTCCAATCTCGTAACGGTAGAAAGCCGAATGTTGATACCGCCGGCAAAGCGGGTGTTGACCGCCACACGGTTGGGTGTGAGTTCGATGATGCGTCCGGTGATGCGATCGCCGTTTTTCAGGTAGATGGTGCCGGCGGATGCGTGCGAGGCATATATGGCCGACGTTCCCAGCAGTAAGACCAGAATGTTTTTGAGGCCGGAGCGCATCATTCATCCTCTACGCCCGGCGTAACGAATGGTTTGCCGATTTATTTCACACGCAGATCAAAAAAAACAGAAACTTAACTCGGATAGCCGGCCGGCGTGAGTTTTCTGGCGAAGATGCGAACCACGGATATAAAATTCGGCAGGATGCTTCGCACTTCATTCAAGGCGGATGCCACCTGATGGCCCGCGGTTGTCTCCGCAGCACTGGGAATCAGCAGTTGCTGCAATAAATCGGTCGACGGGCAGTGAGTGAGTTGCAGATCCCGGAGATCTAATCTTTCCAGAATGCGGCGATAACTTTCCGCCTCAATCGCGCCGGCAAGACCGCTGGCAAAAGCCGCGACTGAATCCGCAATCTCGGGCGGAAGCAGTTTGTGAACCACAATGTCATGGACGACCAGAACACCGCCGGGCCGCAGCACGCGCAGCATTTCCCTGTAGACCGCCTGCCGCGATCCGGACGGTGATACCAACCCCTGACAGATGATCACATCGGCGACATCGGGCTCAATCGGGAGGCTGTCGCCCCGTGAGAGGAATAATCGCAGGTTTCTGATCCGCCGCAGTGATGGGCTATGGCGAAGGCGGTGGATGTGACCGGGCGATGCATCGATACCGATCACACATCCGTCATCGCCCGCTGCCTCGGCCATCAGACGCAAATTTCGACCGTCGGCGCAACCAAGCTCCACCGCACAATCTCCGGGGCGGACGAACTTACGAATCATCACCGACATATCCATGGTGGCGGCAGAATGGGCGTGGGCGGCATCTGCGGGCTCCCGAGATGGGGAAGCCGACTTTCTCGCGGCCGGCGGGGCCGAAGAGGGCCTCCGACCTGCGGTTCCTCGGACGTGCAACGACTTGAGCGAGTGAACCGGAACTTTGCGATCAGGCATCAAGAATCTCCGGACAGTTAAACAGACAACTCTCCGTCAACCGCATCTCAACTACGGTTGCTTAACCGGTTTTTTTATGTCGGACTGCACTCGAAGCAGTCGCGCCAAGCGAATATTATCGGCGGTTATCCTCCCACACATGAGAATATGTTGCTATTTTCATATCAATAGAGTTTCAGGCTGCGGTTGATAACCTGCGGGATGATGGCGCAAGCCCGGATGCGGGCAGGGCGGGGTTCGCCTCAGCCGGTATGCCGGGCGGCATCATTACCGCCGAACAGGGAGGTAAAGAACCGGGGCGGATATCCGCCCGACCCCAGACGGGTCGGTCATGAAACATTAATGTTTGCCGCATCGAAACTTTACAGACCCCGCAGGCCGCCCCCTGCGCGCCGGGACCGAGACCGGTTCAGTAGTGAGCTGGCGGGCCGACACCCATCACTGCGCCCGCATCGACGCACCGCCGGATTCAAGTTCATCGGACACTTTCTGCGCAAGACGCATATGCCCCTGAGCTTTCAGCATGGCCTCCAACTTCTTGCCCACCTGAAACCATGAACTTTCATTTTCAAACGCAAGCATGTCGCGTGGCGGCGGCCTGATATGCAGCCAGGTCTGCTCATAAAGCGTCAAGATGCGATTTTTATGCCCCTGGCGGGTGAGAATAGCCGCCGCTTTCTCCAGCGCGGTGATGACAAACGGACCGGCATTCGTGTAGCGGTTGATCACATACATGAGATACCGCCCGGCGCGGTTATCCTTCTTCAGCTTTTCCCACGCCGCCGCCTGCATCATGCGGATGCGTGCCGCCAGATCAAATCGTGTATTGGCAAACAGCGGGAAAACACGGTTCCACAGGTGAACCCGCTCCTGAACATTCCGGATGGAATTGATCATCGGGGTGAGAACCGCCAGGGCAAAATCAGGATACCGCTGTCCGCAGAGCTGCATGAGCTTGTCCGACCAGTCTTGCTTCTCCTCCAGCGTAAGCAGGTGCAGACTTGCCATCTGGGCCACGGTTTCCCATTCGTCGCTGTAGCCGCGACATTTATCAACCGCGCGCCGCAGCAGGGCCAGCGTGTTGTGAGGAGTGACGGCCAGAGGCACCGGGCGGGCTTTGATAACGTTCTTGGGCAGCGTCTGCACCGCCAGGGATTCATGTTTCTGCTCCAGATACAGCATGCGCCGGGCCGCATCGGTCAGCGCGATCGCCGCCCAGCGGTCCGACTGCGTGGTATGAATCAACTGGGCGGAGATGGACATGAAATCGTCCGGCTCCCGCCTGCGGGTCATCGGATTCTTCACCGTCCCGATGACCCCCTGATATTCTGAATACCGGCCCGTATTAAAATTCCACCATCCGGTATTGCCCCGGGCCTCAAGAAAACCCACCCATGCATGTCCGACCACGCTCGACATACCCTCGTCGATGGCGGTCGGTACCCCGATCGCCTTGCCGACGGCGGTGGCAAAATAGGCCTGATCGATGCACACCCCGCCGTATTTGAGAATGTTGGGCAGATTGTAGCCGGCGCGATCCACCCGCTTGACAGCACCGGGCCTCAGAGCGCCGTAATCGTACTGAATCGTGAAAAAAAGCTGCCCCACCATCGGGTCGCCGTGATACCGGGCCAGCGCCCATTTCATATACTTGATGCTGTTGGTGTCATCGACCACATAAATCAGCAGTCGGGCCGGTACATTCTTAATACCGAAATACATCAGGTGGCGGTACTTGACATAATAATTGAATATGTCCACCGGACTCGGTGATGCCACCAGATTCTCATTCAGATGTCGGTGGAACGGTTTGTACAGGGTCACGCAGATCGCCGCCGTGAGATTGGGATATTTCACAATCTTGCTGCCCAGGGCCGTGTGCATTTTATACAGCAGGGCGTAGATGGGATTGACCGGCTGGCGATGAGATTCCACCAGATACGCCAGCGTTTCACCCAGTTCGCGATGCTTAAGCAGCAGCCGCAGCAGTACCGCCCGATGCTCGGCGTTGGAGAGCGAAGCCAGCTGAGTCACAAGCCGCCGTGCGTAGTCCACGTCGACCAGTGCCTTGAGGCCGGCCCTCGGATCGCGGGCAATCGCCAGATCAAAGAGCCTGTTGAGCTCTACAAACCCGTGGCGGTAGCTCGTCTGATTTTCCAGCTGCGTGAGAATGTGGCTCACGCGATGTTGAAGGTATTGGGTAAATACTACCTTCGCCGCCGGCGGGGCAGCATGCAGCTTGGGTGCAGCCGCCACGCGCGCCAACGGCACCCCGACAGCCAGAGCGCCCACCAGTAACATCAGACCATACTTTTCCCACTTCATGACAACCTCCAAGTCCTGAGCGAAGCTTTTATCTACCTCTCAGCCTGCGGATTATAGGGCGCCGGCCTACGGGGAGGCAACCGGCTCAGCTGGCTCCGAGCTGGCCGCGATGTTGCTACCGCAGCATGGCGAGGGGCCGGGCGGAGCATGTGAAAATCGAATCATCTGACATCCCCTGTTGTGACATCAGGCATAGTAATGCCAGGGAGCGATTTTGGGACGCACCTCGCCGGCTTCCACGATACGCTCAATGAGACGTTGACGCAGATGCGTGGTAATTTCCCGCATGGATCGACGATGCCCCACGTAATTCAGCAATATACTATTATCCGGCCAACGGGTATCGAGACGGCCAATCAGATTGCGCAACTGGTGCGGATCGGCTCGATTGTCGTAAAGCTGGTAATCCTGATAATGCAGACTGCCGGGATCTCTCAAGGGATTGGCCTGCGGGGCAAGCGCTACATAGGTCCACTCCGGGGTACGCAGAGCGCGGGCACATTCCGATTCACTGATCTGAATAAACACTTCATTCCGCCACTGGGCACGAGCCTTTTCGTCATGGAGAAGTGGAATAAAACTCCGCCCCTGCATGCACGACGGCGCCTTGACGCCCACGATATCAAGAATGGACGGCGCGATGTCGATCATGCTCACCAGCTCGGTAATGACCTGCCGATTGTTGAATCCCGGCCCCTGAATCATCAGAGGAACGTGAATCGAACTTTCATGTGGACTGCGTTTGTATTCCTGATTCCGGGTGCGGAAATGACATCCATGATCGCTCATGAACACCACGATGGTGTTGTCCTCCAGATTCTGTTCCTTGAGCGTCTGGATGATCCGGCCGAACGAATCATCAATGGCCTTAATATCACCGTAATAGTTGTTCATCTCGTACTGCCAATCGCCGGGAAAGAATCGCAGATCTTCGGGTACGAAACAACTTCGGAACGCCTTCTCGTAGCCATGCGGTGGAACGAAACCGAAAACATCACCGTGTTCACACCGACCATTCTGCTGGTGCGGCTCCAGCTGCGAGATAACGAGCAAAAACGGGTTGTCATGCTTTTTACGCAGAAATTTCTCCGCTTCGCCGGTCAGAAAATCAACCCGGTAGACATCCTTTCCATAGTGGACAGGCTGATTATCGTTATTCCAGAACTGGCTGTCATACGGCTGGGTACTGATTTCCGGGGCATCGGCCGCGAGCCATTCGCCTGTAAAGCCGCCGCGGTATTCAGCCGGAACCGGCCCGCACTCCTTAAACGTGAAGGAGGGCGCCAGATGCCATTTCCCAAAATAGTTGGCGGTGTATCCAACCGGTGTGAGTTCGGTGGCGATGGTGCGGGCATCTCGCTTCAAGCCCGGACCATTTCTCCACACACCTGTGGTTGTTGCATATTGGCCGGTCATCCAACATGAACGCGACGGAGCGCAAAGAGGCTGGTTGGTGATGAAATTGGCGAAGACGGTGCCTCGCCGATACATCGCGTCCAGATTCGGCGTAAGCCCTTCCATCGGATTGAGACCCGCGGCACAAACGCAATCCCAGCGAAACTGATCGGAATGGAACAGGATGATATTCGGCTTTCCACCCGGTCTGCCGGGCACCGGTGCGGGTGCCGACGCCGCACGTGAAGCGGCAACTGTTATTGTCGGGACCGCCGCCGCAAGGACAGAGGATTTGAGAAAATCCCGCCGGGTACTGCCAGCCCTTGATTTACCCCCCTCCTGAGAGGAATCAGACGTTGAACCACTCCGGCTGTTTTTTTTCATCACCACGGTCTCCTTACAATAAACAACCTTTTTAATTTCTTTACGATGTCGCGTACTGCAAGTTCATCTGCCTGATAAAAATTGGCCCGGCAGCGCGAGGCACTCATGAACGAATTTGGAGTTTATCACACAGGGGGGGAAAAAACAATTAAGTCGCTTCGGGCATGATTTCGAGATCATCAGGGCGTTTCGGGGCGCCGGATGACAAGGCGAAGATTAATGTTTGGCGTTAAGAATCAATTAATGGAATAAAATAAAAAAGCCACTGCTTGTTTGAAAAACGCGGAGTTGCTGAGCTGTTAGGTGCCGCTTGGATCAGCTTCCTTCAAAGCTTTCTTTGGGCCCGACCAGTCTCCTGCAAGTCCACGCCTGACGGCCGCACGCAGATCGACCCAAAAGGGTTTCGCCATAAGGCGCGTCGTAACGACGGTCTGTATTGGCGGCCTGCAGTGGCTTCATGACTAAGTGTATCACCTGAATCTGTGAATGCAAGAAAAATCCGCCAGATTTTTTCTGCGATTCAGGGTATCAGCCGTCGACACGACGAGGGCACGCGACTCCTGCCCACACTGACGTCGCTCGCGCGACGTGCACCGGGAGAGTGTACAAAATCAATTTTCAATGACGAGGCTCAGCGACTCGCGGGCATAATCACATGGTCAATACCATAGATAACGCCATTTTCAGTGTACTGCGGCCCGACCACCACGGCTGCGTTGTCTATGGAGACAATCTGACCGTGCTTAACCTTAATAAGCGCCTTCTGCTGATTACTCATGTGTTGCACGGGTTCAGATGCGGCCGCTGCCGGAGTGATCTGTACCGGCGCGATGTGATACCACAACAGCTGACGTAATTCATTCCGATTGCGCTCATTTTCAAGTTTCTTGAGTTCGCCCTCGGGCAAAGCGGCAAAAGCGGCATTGGTAGGAGCGAATACCGTGTAGTTACCCGCAGTCTGAAGAGAAAAGCGAAGGCGTGCGTCCTTGAGCAGCTTAACGAAAGTGGAAAACTGGGGCTGCGAGGCAAGGACGCGGTAGGTGCTGTACACCTGCGTATTGCCCATGATGAGTTTTGAGGATTGCTGTGCGCAACCCGCAAATGCCCCCAATACTATTACCGCCACACCCAGGGCCGTCATCCATTTGCTACGCATTATAAAAACCCCCTGAATATAAAGAGCCGACTGTTATCTCAAGCCAGGATTATACGGCTTGATTAAACTTTCTCCAGTCTACTCCATGAAACGAGAGCCGAGTTTCCCGTACTCCCCTTCGAACGCTTTTACTCTATCGCGTTATCGACTATCATTCTTTAGCGTAACGTGTGTCTTTTGAGGCGCAAAATGCCAAGCATTCTTGAGACAATTAAAGGGCCGGAAGACCTGAAGGGCTTATCCATTGAGCAACTGGGTCATCTGGCGGCTGAAATTCGCGACACCATCGTCAAAACCGTCGGTGCAAATGGCGGGCATCTTGCCCCAAATTTAGGCACGGTGGAAGTTATTCTCGCGCTGCATATTGTCTTCGATATGAAAGTGGATCGGCTGCTTTGGGATGTCGGCCACCAATGTTACCCTCATAAACTCATTACCGGACGCTATAAAAATTTCAGCTCGCTGCGGAAAGCCGGCGGGATATCAGGCTTCCCTGAACCCAACGAAAGTCCGTACGATCTCTTCAGCGTCGGACATGCAGGAACGGCCATCAGCACGGCGGTGGGGATGGCGCGGGCGGACCAGCTTCTGGGGCGGGATTCGCGAGTGGTGGCCTTCATCGGCGACGCATCCATCGTCAACGGGGTGGCGTTTGAGGGGCTCAATAATGCCGGGACGCTCAAGCGACAGCTTCTGGTCATCCTCAACGACAATTCCATGAGCATCAGCGAGCCGCAGGGAGCGTTTGCCAATTATCTTGAACATCTGCGCGTGGCGGCAAGCTACGATGAGGCGAAGCGTCGCCTGCAGGAAATACTGGATCGCATCCCGTGGGGCCAGAAGATTTCTGAAATCGGCGGCCACATCAAGCATCAACTTAAGAACGCCTTTATTCCGGGCCATATTTTTGAGGACCTGGGATTAAAATATTTCGGTCCGGTGGATGGGCACGACATCCCGAGTCTGCTGGAAAAACTCAACGAGCTTTACAGCCTCAACGCCCCTGCCGTGCTGCACGTCAAGACCATCAAGGGGAAGGGGTATGAATGGGCGTGCGAAGACCCCACCACATTTCACAGCCCCAAGCCGTTCCAGGTGGAAGGGTGCCGGGTGGTAATCAATCAGGGGTCCGGGCGTACCTTCACCAGCGCCTTTGCCGATGCGATGACGCGGATCGCCAAAGCGCATCCGAACGTTGTCGGCATTACGGCGGCGATGCCGGATGGTACGGGAATGATCAAGCTCAAACCGCAGCAGCCGGATCGGTATTTTGATACCGGTATTTGCGAAAGCCACGCCACCGCAATGGCCGCGGGAATGACCAAAGCCGGGCTGCGACCGATTGTGGCCATTTACAGCACCTTTCTGCAGCGGGCGTTTGACCAGATTTTTCAGGAAGTCTGTCTGCAGGGCCTGCCGGTGATTTTTGCGGTTGATCGGGCCGGGCTGGTGGGAGATGACGGCGCGGTGCATCACGGTTTCTGCGATCTGGCGTTCCTCAAGAGCCAGCCGGGGATCGTGCTCATGGCCCCGTCGGATGAAGGGGAACTCAACAGCAGCCTTGATTTTGCGCTCACCCTGCAATCGCCGTGCGAAATCCGCTATCCGCGCGATAACTGCCCGGCCGAGCCGCTGGGACCCACATCGCCGTGGCAGATCGGCCGCCATGGCGGGGTATCGCGCCAGTTGCGATCGGGGGATGACGCCACACTGCTCGCCTACGGATCGGTGGCCGCTCAGGCGGTCGCGGCAGCGAAAATCCTCGCTGACGAGGGTATCAATGTTGGCGTGGTGGATGCACGATTCTGCAAACCTCTCGACGGCGAAATGCTGGAGAAATTATTTACCGCCGGCCGACCGATTATCACGGTGGAAGATCATTCCACCATCAACGGGTTTGGGACGGCGGTTATTGAACATGCCCAATTGCACGGCTTTGATGCCCGCTGCGTAACGCGTGCCGGCATACCTGATCGTTTTGTGCGTCAAGCATCGCGAGGGGAGCAGTTACGCGAAGTGGGCCTCGATGCGGCCGGACTTGCCTCGACGGTTCGAGATGCCATCGCCCGCCATCCGGTAACCCCGGTTAAAGGCTCGGTTCGGTCGCGCCGTGCGGCCGCTCCGCTGCGCGGCTGATTTTTTTACCTGATCATGCGTTAACCCAATGACATGCTCAATTGATGGCCTGATTGGGCGATCAGATGGCCGCTGGCGTTTCGTTAGTGATCTTGCGAAGTTCTTCCAGCACTCTCGCCGCCTGCCCGCTGTCGATCGCGGCGGCGGCACGGGTAATTCCCTGCGGCAGGGCCTTGACTGCCTTACCCACCCAGAGTGCGGCTGCGGCATTCATGAGCACCATATCACGGGCCGGCCCCTTTTCACCGGCAAGTACTCGGCGGATGAGGGCCGCCGATTCGGCCGGAGTATTGATTTCCATATCACGACTGGGGGTTACCTCCAGACCGACATCGGTGGGGTTAAGCGTGACATTTTTGATCTCATCGGCATCCAGCAGACACATTCCGGTCGGCCCACTGATGGATAATTCGCACAGGGGCCCGGACGCCGGATCGCGGCCGCAAACCACCATGGCCCGCTCCGCCCCCAGGCGTCGCAACGCCTCCGCCACCGGCACGACGAGTTCCGGTGCCGGTACCCCCACAAGCTGCCGCCGGGCTGCCGCCGGGTTGGTCAGAGGACCCATCAGATTGAAAATAGTCGGAAAGCCGACAGCCCGTCGGGCTTCCGCCACATGCTTCATCGCCGGATGGTGCCGGGGGGCATAGCAGAAAGCGATTCCCACCTCACGCAGCGACCGCTCCTGAATTTCCACCGGTGCCAGAATATTCACGCCCAGTTCGCGCAGCACATCGGCACTTCCGCTACGGCTGGTGACCGCCATGTTGCCGTGCTTTGCGACGATGAGCCCGCACGCGGCGGCGACGATGGCGGCGGTGGTGGAGACATTGAATATCCGCGATCCGGCTCCGCCGGCGCCGCAGGTGTCGATGACATCGGGCGGCGCCTTGACCGGTACCACAAACTGCCGCATGGCTCCGGCGGCTCCGACCAGTTCATCGACGGTGGGCAGGCGCATCGCCATTAAGGCCAGAAAAGCCCCGAGTTGTATCGGATTGGTCGCCCCGGTCATGATCTGCTCAAACGCGATGCGGACTTCATCTTCAGTAAGATGTTTGCCGCGATGGAGTTTTCGCAATTGATCAATCATATGACTTCCACCGGTTTAAGTCCCGGCACCCGGCGCAAAGAACACATCAACGGGCCGAGCCGCTGACCACGTGGGCTCCGGGCCCGGCCGTGGTCACAAAATGAGTCGCCTGAAGTCCAGTGCGGCGTGGGTACTGGTCATCAATGGTGGCCGCAGCGTCCGCCATGGCAGCGTGGCGCCCCATGGCGACAATGCTTCCACCGAAGCCGCCACCCGTCATCCGCGCTCCGTAGATGCCGGACACACCGGAGCAGATTTCAACCAGCGCATCGAGTTCCGGACAACTCACACCATAATCATCGCGCAGGCTCTCATGCGAGGCGTACATCAGTTTGCCGGCGCTCGCCCAATTTTTCGCCTCCAGCGCCGCCGCAAAATCCAGCGTTCGCTGGTTCTCGCTGATGACGTGCCGGGCCCGGCGAAATACCACGGGGTCCAGATTCAAACGGCACTCCTCCAGCATCGGCATCGAAACATCCCGCAAGGCCTTCACCATGGGAAAGGCCCGCGAAATGACCTCGACCGCCCGATGACATTGGTTTCGCCGCGCCGTGTATTCACCCTGCACCAGCTCATGTTTGACATTGCTGTTGACAATCAGGAATTCAACCTGCGTATTATCCAGCGGTATCTGCCGCGGCTTGAGATCGCGGCAATCCAGCAGCATGGCGTGCCCTTTTACCCCCATGGCGGAGATATATTGATCCATAATCCCGCAGGGAACACCGGCATAATGGTGTTCCGCCCACTGGCACGCAAGCGCCAGTTCCGGCATGACAAGCGAGGCGTTATTTACCGTGAGCATCGCCAAACCCGATGCAACCTCAAACGAGGCGCTGGAAGAGAGCCCGCCGCCCAGAGGAACATCTGTGTCGGCGAGCGCATCCATGCCGACTTTGAGCAGATTTTTCTTACGCAACGCCTCGGCCACGCCTCGCGGGTAGGCCGACCATTTCGGCGGGTCTTTTTTTACGGGGGCGTCAATTGAAAATTCGACAACCTGCGGCTCCAGCGAGCTGGCGATGCGAATCACCCCATCGGTGCGGGCCTTAGCGAGGATGGTGGTCTGGCGCGTCAAGGCCATCGGGAAGACAAAACCGTCGTTGTAGTCGGTATGTTCACCAATGAGATTGACCCGGCCCGGCGCCCGCACTTTGATAAAAGGCCGCGAGTCATTACCAAATTTATCTACAAACAACTTTTCCATCTCTTTATCAGACAAGGCGACCTCCATCAGTTATACCTTTTATCCGGGGTACATTTCCGTGCAAAGGCAATTGAGAATGTAAGCGACATGGCAAGTTGTTTCAATTGCGGGAGCCGAAGCGGGTTTCACGCAACGCAGCAATTATTCCGGGTGTGTCTGAATCGGAAGGTGCCGGCGCATGACGGAATGCCCATATTCACCTCAAAGGGCGTCAGGGGGGAAGATTCGGCCCCGGGTTTGTTCGTTTTTTTCGTACTGCTTTGTCGTACCGCCCCAGGTAGATCGTAGGTCCGACGCAGCTGGCGGATATTGGCAGAAACGAGGGAGGTCGAGTAAACTTTGAGCCTGTGGAACGATGTTGCTCTCGCCCGGTTGCCCGCAGGGGTGGTTACAGGTAAAAGCACCGTCGCCGCCACGAAAAGGTTCATCTGCAACGGTTTGGTTTATGTATGGTTAAACAGGAGCATCGCCATGACCTTTAAACACATATCCGCCGGTCTTTTAACTTTGGCATTGTGCCTCTCGGTAGCAACGCTTACAGGCTGCAGCAAGCAAAGCACAAGCGGCCCGAAAAAGCTGACCATCGCTGTTATTCCGAGCGGCAGTACCGATGTCTACTGGCAATATGTGCATGCCGGCGCCCTGGAGGCGGGAAAAAAGTTCGGCGTTAAAATCGATTTTCAAGGGCCCGCTGTTAACGGCGATCGAAATTCTGAGATTCAACTGATGCAGAATTTCATAGCGGAAGGTGTTAATGGCATTGTGCTGGCCCCGGCCGACCCGGCAGCCCTCGTGCCGAGCGTCAAGCAGGCTGAAGCGGCCCATATCCCCGTTGTAATTATGGATTCCAACCTCAACGGCACCCCGGGGAAGAGCTATGTCAGTTTTGTGGCGACCAACAATTTCAAGGCGGGTGAAAAAGCTGGCCGGTACCTGGCTAAATTGCTCCATGGGAAAGGGAAGGTCGTGATGCTTCAATATACGGTCGGCACCGTAAGCACAGTCAACCGGGCCAAGGGTTTTGAGGCTGCCGTTGCAAAGTTTCCTGGGATTAAAATCATTGCCAATCAGTTCGGGGGCGCGACACCGAGTCTCT
>DAHWIP010000269.1:0-3165 GCA_027344975.1 Phycisphaerae bacterium | reverse complement strand
ATCTTCGGATCGGAGATTGCTGTCGCGGTCGACGCCTTCCGGCTCGCCCACCGTTCCCCGTCCGATCTCGCTCGACCCACTGGCTCAACGGTCGGCACGAAGCCACAGTGAACTGATCCGTGCAGGCGCTTCGTCCATGACGCCTGCGCGGTTCCTGTGGGCTGGAGTTGGTTTTCCATACTCGTACACCGCGGACTCCGCGGAGAAATGTTTTTTTATGACGTCATGCTGTGAGATCACGAAATCCCAAGACACCGCCGGAAGGCTCATCATCATCGGTGGTGGTTCGGCGGCATTTGCCGCCGCTACGCGGGCGGTGGAATTGGGGGCCGAGAGGGTCACCATCATCAATTCGGGCCTGCCGACCGGTGGCACGTGCGTCAACGTCGGGTGCGTTCCATCCAAAACGCTGATTCGGGCGGCGGAATCGTTGCACCGCGCCAAAAGCAATCCGTTTGCGGGAATTAAGACGGGTGGATCGTTGGCGGATTTTTCCACCGTTATTCAGGAAAAGTGTGAACTGGTGGCGGAAATGCGGCAAGCCAAATATGTTAATGTGATCCGCGACCTGCCGCAGGTTGAACTGATTCACGGACGCGCACAACTGCTTGGTGCAGGCAGCGTGCAGGTTGGAAATCGCCACCTTTTGGCGGAGCATCTGATCATCGCCACCGGCGCCACCCCGGCGATTCCGCCGGTACCGGGACTTGCGGACGCGGGGTATCTGACCAATGAATCAGCCTTTGAGCTTGAAACCCTTCCGGAATCATTAATTGTTCTGGGCGGGCGATACATCGCGCTGGAATGTGCTCAGATGTTTGCACGATTCGGCAGTCGGGTGACGGTGCTCCAGCGCTCAGATCATATCCTACCGACCGAAACAGGGGATATCACGGATGCCCTTGCGGGATATCTCAAGGCCGAGGGAATGGAGATTCATACGGGTGTGAAGATTGAACGCGTTGACCGCAGCGATGCGGACGTGACGGTGAAGGCGGTCATTCATGGGGAAAGACGCACCATCGCCGCAGCGCAGATATTGGTAGCGACTGGCCGCAGGCCCAATACGGGCGATTTTGGTTTGGCAGCCGCGGGCGTACAGCTTGATGAATACGGGTTTATCAAGGTAAGCCCGACGCTGGAAACCTCGCAGGCTGGCATCTGGGCGGCGGGGGATGTGATCGGCGGGAACATGTTCGTGTATACCGCGGCATACGAGGGGGCGCTGGCGGCGGAAAATGCGCTCACCGGCGCCAGACGCAACACCGATTACACCGCCCTGCCGTGGGTGATTTTCACGGATCCACAACTCTGCGGCGTGGGCATGGATGAGCGGCAGGCGATGGCAGCGGGCTACGATGTCGAAGTGGCCAGCTTATCTCTTGACCATGTGCCGCGAGCGGCTGCGGCCCGTGATACCCGCGGTCTGATCAAGCTGATCCGTGATAAACAGACCGATCTGCTGCTGGGTGCCCGAATTCTGGCTCCGGAAGGTGCGGAATTGCTGATGGAGGCGGCATTGGCGATCAAATTCGGCATTACCGTGCGGCAGATTCGCGAGAGCTTCCATCCCTATCTGACACTGGGCGAAGGAATCAAGCTCGCGGCGATCACCTTTGAAAAGGATGTGGCGCAACTGAGTTGCTGTGCCATATAAGTGTTTTTCTATTAAGACTCGAGGTGCATGATGAACATGCAGAATCCATCTGATCACACCGGTGGCGAGAGCTGCTGCACGCCGAAGGGCCCATCGACCGGAGCTGATAAGGGCACACCGAAGACCTGGTCGGCGGGTGCGGTGGCCATTGTGGCCGCCATATTGGCTTCCGCCTGCTGCTGGTTGCCGCTCGCCTTGCTGGGGCTTGGTCTTTCGGCGGCGGGGCTGGCCAAATTGATTATTGGCGCACGGTGGGTTTTTGTGGCCATCGCGATCGTGGCACTGGGGCTGGGCTTTTATTTCAGCTATCGGCACAGAACGGCGTGCGCACCGGGTGAGGTCTGTGCCCCCAGCGCGCTGGCACGCTTCAACCGCGTGATGCTGTGGGTATCGGCTGTACTGGTGGTGGCGTTTGCCACATTTCCGTATTACAGCGCCCCGCTGCAGAAGGCTTTTGGTGCCAGTTCCAGCTCAAGCGACGGTGCAAAAATGGCGACGGCTTCAGGCGCCGGCCCCTCCAACCGCCCCACCGGAACCAATGGCTCGCGCACCGCGACGACGAATTTGAACGATCTGCACATTTATGCATTTCATATTTCCGGCATGGATTGTCAGGAGTGTGCCAATGGCCTGCAGGGTTCCATCGCGGCGTTACGCGGCGTGAAATTAGCGAAGGTGTCGTTTCCCAAAGGAACGGCGGTGGTCAAGGCGGACGGTGAATTCAATCCCCAAACCCTGATCCACCGGATCTCCAGTGTCGGCTATAAAACCACGCTGATATCCCCGGCGACGACGCGGTAAAACCTCTGACCGAATAACCGAGCTTTGACCAATTCACCGTCGGTCAGGGAGTGGCGGCGGATTGGGCAGAAGCCTGAGCCGACAACATCGGCGACGGCGGCAGATTGCAAGAAAACCTCGAAAAATTGAATAACGTCGCTGTCGCCGCTGTAGAGATTGTCATAAACGCGGCCAGATCCTCCGATGGCAAATCTCGGCAGGCATCGCGTGAGGTCGAAGGGCGAAATGTTACAAACACCTTTCCCCTGCCTCCGTGACCGTCCCAGCCCGCCACACGGCTGATGCAAAAACTGCGGGCCTGGCAACAGTGCCAATGTAGTGTTTTCCGATGGGCATACCACCACGATACTCATCAACACCTTCACTCCCGGCGTCGGAGCTGGCTATTTAAGGCGGAATCGAATACAGCCCGCGATCATGCAAGGTTTCACGCATATTAAAACTTGGACATCGGCCTGAGCATCACTTTACACCTTTTCTGCAACCCTGATATGATCGAGATTGTTGTTCATTCCACCGTGCGCATTACCTTTGAACCAGGGGGGTGTCGCGCAGTCGGTGCAGAAAGGAGATATCAACATGACAAAAGTGACCAGCACAAAGACGGCCGGTGAACAACCATCGGCTGCGGGCAACCCGGCGCCACGGTCAACGCGGCGGGATTTTCTGCGCCGGTCGATGGCAACCGCCGCGACGGTGCCTTTGGC
>DAHWIP010000268.1:0-3169 GCA_027344975.1 Phycisphaerae bacterium | reverse complement strand
ACCGGGCGGCCCGAAATAGATTCCCCCGATCATGGGGTTGAGGAGAGGCCGAAATCCAGCGGTCAATAATCGCATTGAGTGCTATTTTATGCGATGATGAACTTCCAGCCAGTGTGGGCGTATCGCCAGTCTCCGATTTCGCTGGATTTTTTGCATGCCGGTGCAGATGCCGTTTCGCCGTCGGGCGCGATCAGCGCGTTGGTCGGTGCATTCACCCAAACAGTTGGGGAATGCACCGGACCGAAATCGGCGTTCGACGACATCGGCGATCAATGACCGACGATGTCGGATTTCATCGGAGCGAGCAGATCGATGAGTTCCTGCTGTGCGACCGGTGTGACATGTTCTTCTTTCAGCGTAGCGGAAAAATCGCCCATGAAGGCATTCCACTGGGCGTCGGTAATGCGCATTCCTTTGTGGGCCTGATACATGTCCGGGCCGGTGTAGACCTGCGGTCCGCCGGAAAGCTGCCCGATCTGGTTAACGAGCGCCGTCTGCAGTTTTGCGATATTGGCATGGGCAAATCGGCCGTTGATACGTGGATCTTTGCTGACGTTGATCAGGAATGCATGGACGACTGTGGTAATTCCCTGCTGCCCGCCAAGCTGGCTGTAAAGACTCGGCGCCGCCATATTGGAAGTGGATTGTGCACAGCCACCCAAGAGGACCGCCGCCACCAGAGCCGTGGGAAGCACCGCCATCGAGCGTACTGACCGTAGAACACTTTGATGCCGCACTGGGAACTCCTTCATTGATACCAGACGACCGGAAACGCCGACCCTCGCGGCCGGATATCGCCTCCGCCGGATGATGTGATAACAGCGCGCCGCGGGTTAGGCAAGCCTGAGAAGGTGCCCGGCATCAGACCACCAGAGGATCAAACGCCCGGCGGATGGCCTTGCATTCGTCAGGTGTGAGGGTGAAGGTCATGGCGTAGGCGTTGGAACGGGCCTGCTCGACATTTCGCGCACCAACCAGGGCGGCGGTGATCCCCGGAACCTGCATGGTGTAATTGATGATGATCTGGGCAAAATTGGCCTTGTATCGATCAGCGATCGGCCGGATCGATTCGAGTGCGGCGATAATTTTCTGCCGGTTTTCAACCGTGAAGAGCTTGTGTTCATTGCGATGATCGCCCGGGGGGAATTTCCGATCCGGGGTAACCTTGCCGGTCAGCAGACCTCGTTCCAGCGGAGAATAAACGATGACACCGATCTGGTTTTTCTGGCAGAACGGGAGTATTTCCTGCTCAATGCCCCGGCGCACGACGCTGTACGGCGGCTGCAGGCTCGCGAGTTGCCCGGCCTTCATCGCCTGCTTCATCTGGTCAACGCTGTAGTTGCTTACGCCGATGGCCCGCACCTTGCCGGCCTTGCGGAGTTTTTCCATGGCGGACATGGAGTCTTCAAATGGAGTCGAGGTATCGGGCCAGTGAATCTGGTAAAGATCGATGTAGTCGGTCTTGAGTCGCTTGAGGCTCTGCTCGACTTCCCACGCAATGCTTGCGGGGCGCGAATTTTTGCGGATCACCACATCCCGGCCGTCGGGTGTTTTCTGATTCCACGGGTCAACGCCCGCACCCTCGGGGTCGTCCCAGCGCATACCGCATTTGGTGGCAATGATCACTTTATCGCGCGGATAGCCAGCGATGGCCCTGCCTACGAGCGTTTCGCTGTGGCCCATTCCATAGATGGCGGCGGTGTCGATGCTGGTAACGCCCGCATCGATTGAGGCCCGAATCGCATCGATCGATTGGTGATCATCGGCACCTCCCCACATCCATCCGCCGACGGCCCATGCACCAAAGATCATGGGTGTCACTCTCAAACCGGATTTACCCAATTCACGCGTCGGCATCATGATGAGTGCTCCTTTTATTCTGGGCCTGCATCGCTTCAGCGAGTTCTATCGATGATTATCTATAGTTGACCCTATGGGGAGTGTCAAATATCCCCGCCGTGAACGGCAAGGCGGAGAGGCTGGAACTACGGGATGGTTCCGTACTTGAATGATGTGGATTTGAAGAGGACGCCCGCCAAGGCAAACCAATGAAACCCGGGCAGATCAACCCGTCTACTTCAGTTACACCAGTGCCCGGCCCGCCATGCGTTCCAATACGCGTAGCGGCGATTTTTCCGGGTCGCGCATCGCCCCCACCGGGAGACGGTAGGTCTGCTCCAGCAGATACTGCCCGGCATCGACGGCGTGGAGCACCTCATCGGTGAAGCAGAGCCATGTGCACTGTGCCGGGAAACTGAAGGCACTCTGCGGAGCGGTTTTCTGATAATGGTCGTCCATCTTCCCCTGATCGTGAAGCTGCAGCATGTAATGGTCGTACATCGTGCGTTTTGTGCGGGTAACCCGAAAAAGATATTGTAGCGCCAATGATCCCGGAAATGGCGGCTTGAGCCGGGGGAAAAATTTCTGGGCAAACCCGGCAAACGGCTCGCCGATGCGCCAATCCCGTCCCTTGCCGTGAGGATTGACATTGCAGAAAACGCGGATGATACGATTTCCCTGCACGGGGCGGGCGGGGAACTGGTCGGGATGAAGGCGGGTGTCGTCCTTGGTGATTTTTGCGGGCCGCCCTTTGATCTCCACAGGGCGATAGCTGGTGCGGCCCCGTATCAGAGCCGGTTTGTAGCGCGGAAAGAGATTCTGCAATAATGATGTGGTGGAATCGGCATAGCGCTGCAGCATGGCGGCCAGTGCGGCCTTATCCGCCGATTCACCTTCCATACCCTGAATTTTGCCGGTATTTGAATCGTAACTGATATTTTTTGCCGCCCCGTTACTCCAAGATGGGGTAAGGAACTTCTTCTCCTCATCATGAAATTGGAACGTAAGCTGCGGCAGAAACACCACCTTGCCCGATTCCATTGCGTCGGTCGCAAGCTCCTGGCGTGAAGAATCCAAGGCCTCATCCCAACGGGTCAGGGGTAACTCAAATAGACGATCCATGAAACATCCTTTCCATCGAATGGCAAAATTTTAGCGGCAAGTTAAGAACTCACAAAGTGTCCGGCGGCGGCATGCGGCCCGGCGATGCACCGGATATATTGCATCCCTATGAACAACCGCCCGAAACTCGCCTATGCAAGCAACGGCTTCACCCGATTCTCTCTCCTGGAGGCAATCCGCGCTGTCGGGGCGATTGGCTACGACGGCA
>DAHWIP010000267.1:0-3172 GCA_027344975.1 Phycisphaerae bacterium | reverse complement strand
GAGCGCGATCCAGCAGGGCGGCAGCATCTTCTGCGCCGCCGCCATTGTGAGCCTCGCCCCCTGCGTATCCACATTCCCGACCGGCAGAGGGACGGCAGCGGCAGCATCCCATTTGGCGGTTTGCCGCGCCGTGCATGCCACGATCACCCCGTTCGACAACCACTCGGCACCCAGCATTAAAGGTATGGGCTTTCCACCGGGTACCCAATCCCTCAGGCAACGGCCCACGGTGGGGCCGTTGCCAAGTTTGACGGAAATTGTCCGCACGAGGCCTTGGACACGACCTGAGGTCGGACCGGCGGCGAATGTCAAGCCAACACCACCCCCCAGCGGCGAAAATATTGTACAGATGAGGATGCCTGTGAGAGCGTAGCCCCGCCGCGTCCCAGACCCGAAGCGCCTCATCCGCCGCTGCCTAATTTCCACCCTATGGCCTTTTCCTGGAAGGTGTCGGAAATCATTCACCGCCGCTCTCCTTAACAGGTCCGCGTGTCGCGCGGGGCAATTCGACAGAAAATCGGTGGTCCCGCCCCAACTGTGGGCCAAGGACGAATCCGCCATGATGTGGCGAGGCGTGCTCAGCAACGGCTCCGATTCCGAAGGCAACATATCCCGCGGCACCGGCGGGCGTGCTGCCCACGTTGGAGGTCCAACCCCAGAAGCGCCACTTCGGATCGGCCTTAGCCATGGGTCTGCGCACCACGAACTGGTAGGCGTTCGACCCATTGATACACTGGGCCGGGTCCTGCTCCATCCACCGGCCGAGGCTCGGCGAGTAATCGCGGTTGCGTTCATAATACAGCCCCGTCACCGCATCCAGCGTCATCCCCTGATACAGATTATTCACCAGCAGTTGCGCGCGGCGGCGGCCCGTTTCCAGGCTGAGCATTAATTTCTCATCGGTGGCGACCATCGGAACCCCAACATTTCAATTTCCACTGCGGAAAATACCACGCGGGGCAGACCGGAGCAAATGGCGAGTAACGCAATGACGGAGGATGCAAAACGTTGAAGGCTCGTATAATGGCGATATGCCGATGGGGTTAACGGGCAGTCGTTCAATGGAGTGCCGATGATGAGTGAATTCATGGGTCGTTTCAGCCAAACCGAGCGGCCGCCAACGCCGGACGCCGCCCCCCCCCCGCAGGCACCTGCCCGGGTAACGGGATCCGATGTACTGGCAGTCGAGGATCTGGCCAAAAGCTACCGTGCGATCTGCGATCAGCTTGGCAAGGTGATTGTCGGCCAGGAGGAGGTGATCGAACAAGTTCTCACGGCGATGTTCTGCCGCGGACATGCGTTGTTGGTGGGCGTACCGGGGTTGGCGAAAACGATGCTGGTCAAGACGCTGAGCGAAGTTCTGAGTCTGCAGTTCAAGCGGGTACAATTCACACCTGATCTGATGCCTTCGGATATTACCGGAACCGATGTGCTGGAAGAAGATAAGACGACAGGGAAACGGGCGTTCCGATTCGTCCGCGGTCCGCTGTTTACCAACATGCTTCTGGCGGATGAAATCAATCGTACACCACCCAAAACACAGGCGGCACTGCTGGAGGCGATGCAGGAGCATCGCGTTACCGCCGGCGAAAACACGTACGATCTTCCACAACCCTTTTTTGTGCTGGCCACGCAGAACCCGATTGAACAGGAAGGGACCTATCCATTGCCCGAGGCGCAGCTTGACCGATTCATGTTCATGACGGTGGTACGATATCCCACGGCAGCGGAGGAATTGCAGATCATGAAGCAGTCAAGTTCGCTGCAACCCGTGACACTCAATCGCGTGCTGGACGCAACGACCATTGAATATCTGCAGGACGTGGTGCGCCGCGTGCCGGCGGCTGATCACGTTTATGAGTTTGCCCGCAGCCTGGTACGGGCAACGCGCCCCGGAGAAGCGGAAACCCCGAAATGGCTCACAGACCTGGTGCAATGGGGAGCGGGCCCACGGGCAAGCATCTATCTCATTCTGGCCGGCAAGGCGAGGGCGATTCTGCACGGACGCATGCACGTGAGCACGGAGGACATTTCGCAGGTGGCCAAGCCGGTTCTGCGCCATCGGATCACCACCACGTTCAGCGCGGAGGCCAGTGGCATTTCGACCGACAAGATCATCGAACGTTTACTCAACGAACTGAGCGGCGCGGCACAGCGTGCGGCGTAATGAGGAATCCGGATTTTCATTCGGAAGGCAGGTGGGTGGTATTTCGATCTCGATCCATGAACGTCAGGAGCGCGAATCAGGCTCGCTATTAGCCCCGGATCTGCTGTCGCGAATCAGTCGGCTGGAAATGGTCGCACGTCAGGTTATGGACGGTTACGTCCAGGGGATGCACCGGTCCGCCCACCTCGGATTTGCCACCGACTTTGCCCAGCATCGTGAATACACCCCGGGAGATGACCTCAAGCGCATCGATTGGCGGGTGTACGCTAAAGTCGATCGATTTTATATCCGCCAGTATGAAGTGAGCACCAATTTGCGAGCGCACCTGCTGGTCGATACCAGCGGTTCCATGGCGTACCGCGGGGCCGACGACGCCATGAGCAAATATCGCTACGCTCAGTTTACGGCCGCGTGCCTCGCCTACCTTCTGCTGCACCAGCAGGATGCCTGCGGCTTGATTACACTGGACGAAAAAATACAGGACTTTATTCCGGCCAGGTCAACTGCATCGCATCTGATGACCCTGACCCGCGCGCTGGAGGCGCGATCGTGCGGGGTCGAGGGGAATCTGAGCCGGACACTTCACGAAGTGGCGGACCGACTCAAACAGCGAAGCATGGTCATTCTACTGAGCGATCTGCTCGAACCGGCCGACGCAGTGATCAGTGCCCTGCACCACCTTCGGCACCGCCGTCACGAGGTGCTGGTGCTTCAGATATTGGCACACGATGAGATTGTATTTCCCTTCCGAAAATGGACGCTTTTCAAGAGTATGGAGGCATCCGATCATTCTCTGCGGCTTGATCCGGCGGTGGTGCGCCGCCGTTATCTTGATGCCATGGCCGGGCATCGACGGGCGATTGAAACCACCTGCAGTGACCTGCGTATCAGCTATCGGCTCATGGACACCCGTCACAGTGTGGATCGGGCCTTAACCGCATATCTGTCCACCCGACTCAGGGAGCGCGGCATTTGAGTTTTATGATGCCCATCATGCTCCTTGGG
>DAHWIP010000266.1:0-3175 GCA_027344975.1 Phycisphaerae bacterium | reverse complement strand
AATTCACCGATATGCCGGGTCGGCCGCGGCATGATTTTCTCGCGATCCGTCTCGGGGACCGCGTCGTAGCGATTGAGTATCCCAAGCCGCATGGCACGGGCATCGATCAGAAACTCGCGGGCATAATAATCCGCCACCTGAAAGGGGTCGTCAGGATTATCCACCGGAGCCCGGCCGGCCTTCTTGGACGCCTTCATTTTTTCGACCGCCACGGCCAGCTTGTCTTCCCCCCCACCGTCGGCACGGTCGTCCTCGGTCATATGCCCCACATCGGTCATGTTCATCACCTGCAGGACGCTGGCACCACAGAGTTCCAGAAAACGACACAGGACATCGGCAAATACAAAAGCGCGAAAGTTGCCGATATGGGCAAAATCATAAACCGTCGGCCCGCAGGAATAGATGCGAAGGGTTCGACCCGCCAACATCTGATCGGGCGCCAGGCCGCCCGGGGCAGTCGCGAATTCATCCATCTTATGACGGAGCGTGTTATAAAAAGTGATCTGCATCATTGAGTTCATTCCTTGTTGTTTTAATATCGGTGCCGTCAGTGGCCGGAGATACCGGGGGATTGATCCAGCCGTCGGCCGCCGCCGGCGTCGGCTCGAGGCAGGAATTTACGAATCTCATCCACAACGCGCTGGGATGGCGAACGGGCTTTGGCAAACGCCAACATCGGATCGGTGAGTTCAGCCAGTTGCCGCGATATCTCCTGCCGCTGGTTGGCATGGGCCATCAAATCCAGGGTGCGGTTAACGACCGGTTCGGGCGAACCGTAAAAGGGCATGAATTCCGGCACCAACTCGCGACCGGCAAGAATATTCACCAACGACATATAGCGTGTCTGGATGAGAAACCGGCCGGCGAGATTCCACTTCCACCACGCCAATGCGTAGAGGATGATCATGGGCTTGTGATACCGGGCAATCTGGAGCGTAGCGGTGCCGCTGACCGTGAGCACCAGATCGGCCCAGCGAATGATGTCATCGGCGCATCCGGTACGGATGTCGATCTTGACCGAGGCCTTGCGGGCGGCCTGGCGAATCTGCCAGAGCCGGTCAGAATCTGCGGCGGCGGCGGCAAAGACCGTACCGGCATAGCGTCCCTGAGCCACGATGACACTGCGGAGCATCACCGGCAGATTGGCCTCAATTTCCGACCGCCGCGAGCCGGGAAATAATGCTATTTTTATATTTCCCTCCGGTAGCGGCGGCACCACGGGCCCGGTCGCCGGGCGGCTTTCAAATATCGGATGCCCGACATACACGGCATTGACCCCGCGATTTCGAAAATACTCCTCTTCAAATGGAAGCACGCAGCAGAGCGTGTCGACCCGAGCCCGAACCTGTTTGATACGCCAGGGTGCCCAGGCCCAGAGCTGCGGGGCCACGTAAAAGCAGACTGGTATCTTCAAATCCTGCGCCGCCCGAGCCACCCGTAGATTCACGGGCGGAGAATCAATCGGAATCACCACCGACGGGCGTTCGGCTGCGAGCGAAATGCGAATCTGCTTGAGGAGACGCAACCAAAACCCAATCTGACTCGCTGCACCCAGCAGCATGGCGGAATGGCGCGTCGGATCCGCCATGATGCGACAGCCGGCTTTGGCCATTTTCGGCCCGCCCACACCCACAAAACGTGCCTTAGGATAGACGGCGCGCAGGGCGTCGATCAGCGCAGCTCCGAGAGCATCGCCACTGTGTTCCGCTGCACAGAGAAAAAATACAGGCCCGTCGATTCCTATCTCCTGACCATACCCCGAGAACACCAAACATCTGCCCGTAGTAGAATCTAAATGCCGTGCAGCGCCAATACTACTTTTGATCACTGGCGACTTACGCCCCATAAATACATCGCCACCCGATGTCCAACCCAATGGCCAATCAGGAAAAGCCTGCACCGATACACAAGGCGACATGACATAGATATAACTAGATTTCTTACATGGTGTTACATCTGACTTTACATATCGGAATTGACGCGTTTTTACGCAAATGGCAATATTGGCAATTTACGTAAACTTCCGGCGGCTCAAGGTTCGATAACAGTAACTGATATGGAGGTGACCCCGCGAGGAGCCGGATGGCTGGTCCAAGGGTCAAATGCTGTCTTGAAATCATCGGAGCGCCGCTTCAATGTCGGAAATCGAACGTGAACTTATTCTCTCTGTCCTGCATGATATGAAAAGTGGCGGCATGATTCGTCGCCACAACCGTAAGTCTGTGGGAGCCAGCCTGTGGGTCAAGCGCCTGCCACGGGAGGGACTCGACAAACCCAAGAAATTTAAGGTGGAAACTGAAGACGTTTCTCTCAAGGGAATTGGTTTTGTATCGATTCGCCGACTGCTGAAAAACGAACGCCTCGTGATCAGCATCCCCTACAAAGAGGGTGGTGGGATGCTGGTGCTGAGCCGTGTCTGTTTCTGCCGAAAACTTCCCATGGGTGGATATCGCTACGGCGTTGAATTCGAAGACCAAATCTCCAACCCAAGTGGTCTTACGAGTATTCCGGACAAGTGGCTTAAAATTGCCGGTGACGCAAAACTTTCGGATGAGATACTCGGAACTACCGCCGAGGCAGGCTGAAATTCCTGTTCCGCAGTTTTTTATATCTATTCCACTTTCGGTTTAATCGCTGAACGGAAAAACCGGGCAACGCTTCCGCGAGAGAACTTCGCCTGATATGCGGGGCTGACGCCGTATTGTAACGTAAACGTCCGGCGAAGGACAGTGGGAGGGGGTGTGGCCTGGCGGGGTGATGTACGGTGGCAGCCGGGGTTGGCGTACCGCGGCATCGACTGCGGTAGGCGGGCGGAAAATTGAATGGATGGGTTCCGGGACTCGGCCGTTGGGACGGGTCACGCGGCCGCTTTTGTTTTTTCCGTCAGGGCCTGCCAGCGATCCGGCAGGAGATCAGCGAGCTTGTCCGCCGGGGTCTGCGGAATGCGGGTGAGCACATCGCGCAGATACGCCCAAGGTTCGACCTTGTGGCGTTTGCAGGTGCTGATGAGGCTGTAGAGTATTGCCGCCGTCCGGCCTCCGTTATCGCTGCCCACGAAGAGCCAGTTCTTACGGCCCAGGGCCACCCGACGCAGCGCGTTCTCCGCCACGTTGTTATCGATCGACAATCGCCCGTCGGTCAGGTACACGTTCAAGGCATCCCATTGGTTGAGCGT
>DAHWIP010000265.1:0-3203 GCA_027344975.1 Phycisphaerae bacterium | reverse complement strand
GCCCATGGTCGCCAGCGCGAAAAGAGCCGCCCAGTCAAAGCAGAACGCCTTGGCACGCTGAAACATTTTGGGCGCGAACAGTTCCGGGCCCGGCCCTTCCCCGCTCCGGAGCCGCTCCAGCAGAATCTGCTTCCCTTTTTCGCTGACCCATTTCCCCTGAAATTGCACCAGCGAATCGACGGGCAGAATTTCACCGGTGACTTCACACGCTTTGAAACGATCCGGGGGTGGCGAGGATTGGCTCATGAAAAACCTCCAAATCGGGTCAATGCCATCATCTTTTGCCTGTCAATCGATCGACCGAATCAGGCCGATTGTGAGCGCATTATACCTGTCGCCACCTGTCTGTCATCGCAGAACCGGACGGTACAGCGGTGAACCAAATACCTTTTTGTAGTCGGTCCAATCCCCTTCCACGGTCGGATCATTCACGGCATCGAGAACCATCTGAACTTTGGCATCCAGGTTGTCGATCAGATTAATGAGGACGGCCTCGGGAGTTTTGGGGGTGACAGCGGCGCCAAACTGCGGATCGCCATGATGGGACAGAATAATATGTTCGAGGACCATCAACAATTGGGGTGAAATGGGGCGGCCGAGTTTGGTGGACAATTCCGCGGCACGTTTATGAATCCACATTGCCCCAAGCACGATATGTCCGATCAATCGCCCGGTATCGGTGTATTCAAAACCGAATTGGCTGGAGAGTTCCTCAGTTTTGCCCATGTCATGGAAGAACAGGCCCGCGAGAACGAGGTCTTTATTGACATCCGGATAACGCGGGCAGATTACCGTCGCGAGTTCCAGCAGATTGAGCGTGTGCTCCAACAAGCCACCGATCCACGCATGGTGCAGGCTCGATGCCGCCGGCGACGTGATGAAGCGGTCCATGAAAGGTTTATCCTGAAGGAAGGAATCGACGAGCGCCTTGAGATCGGCGTCTTTAATGGTGGAAAGGATTTCCCGCAGGCGGTTGAGCATTTCCGGCACGTTCTTTTTAGTGGCCGCGATAAACTCCGCACGGTTGATCTTTTCCGGATTTTCCACTGCGGTGATCGCCTCGGCGATCAGCTGCAGGTGCCCCTGATAAACCTCAATCCGTCCTTTGATTTGAACGAACCCGGGTGATTTAATTTTGTCGTAAACATCGCGGGAGATGTTCCACATCCGACAATGTATTTTGCCGGTCGAATCCAAACATTCCGCCCGCAGGAATTGCTTGTTGGTGCTGGTGGTGCCCAGAACTTTTTCCGTAAGAACGAAAATCTGGTTGATGATGTCGCCTTCTTGTAACTGATTGACGGCAATCCGCTGCATATGAATCTCCGCGAAAAAAACAGGAATGGAGAGGTTAAGGGATTTATTTACTGGCGACAACCGGCGAGGCGCAAAAAATGAATAGAGGACGGATGGGATTTGCTGTCGTCTCTCAGCTCGGCCCGTGCGGTGGCCACGGAGGTATGGGCATCGAAGTCAAAGGCTGGCGTAGAAATGACGTCTCATAACCAAAATAATTCAAGATTCATTCAAGTTTTTGAATCGCACCGGACGAGCATTAAAACTGGCGCCGGAAATTCTAGCCGGAGCCTCCCTTAAAAAAAGCCTGCACGGACGGCGGGTAAGAATTTTGGGGGTTCACGGTAGCGAAAGGAGTCGCGAAGCATGGGGATCGTTGACAAAAGCGAATTAATTGCCGCGATACGGTCTTTTAATCATTCCGCCAAGGCAGAGTTTCTGCAAAGATTTTCCGAAAGCGAACTGCGAGCCTACTTGGAACGTATTCGCAGCAGTTCGGTGGTTTTTTGTGCGCCCTGCATCGTGCCGCCACGCACCTCGCTTTATTTCCGCTGATCATCCATCGTTCGGCGGCCCGATTTCGCATCATCTCAGCAACGCCGAGGCAGGCCGTTCGCGCGAGAATCAAGTATCCTCATCCATTGATGTATTCGGCGTGGAACAGACTATTTTTCATTCGTGATCACACGAGGCTCAAGGCTTTGTGGGCGGTCGTCACTGCGTGGTGTCTGATTCCGTCTGCTGCGGCCGCAAACCGACCAGCGCCGCTGCGAATCTTCGGTCAACCCGTGGAAATTATTAACGGGGCCATTGATTTTACCGGAAAAATAACCCATTCCACCCCCGGTGTGATCTCAAGGGCGGAAGGAGCGATCGATCTGGCGGCATCCATTGTCCGCTGGCCGAGTGCCCGCAAGCCGCTTTACACGTTTCACCAAGTGGGGCTTACCGGGAAAATCCGATATGACAATACCGCCCCGCCAACGAAGAAGCTGACATTGACGCGCGGTGTATTCAAGATTGCACGTTTCAATTGGACGCATATCCAACTCGATAAGATAAGCGGCATGGCCACCTATTCTCTGGGGAAACTGGTCATAACGAGCTGCCACGGTATGTATCGGAATCATCCGTGGACACTCAGTGCCGACTACGATTCGGCGAGTGGAACCTTGAGCGTACATTTACTGATGACGAAGATCAATGAGCAGAGGATTTTTCAGTTTTTTGCGCCATCAAAACTCAATGTCATCGGCCCGGCGAAACTCGCGGCCCATTTCACCTGGCATCGCAACGGGCATCTGACGGGGAAACTTTCATTGACGGCCGTTGGGCCGGGCATGCTCGAAATCAAGAGCGTCCCGATTCTGACTCAGCGCGTGGTGAAAGCTTACGGACGGAGCATGGCGATGTTGATGATTGAAGATTTGCGGGAGTATCCCTTTGTCAGCGAGCGTCTCACTGCAACAGAGAACGCACAGGGAATGGTGATTCGGTACAGCTTTATCCGGGGTATCGGCAATCCGCAAAAGCTCAAACCGCAGATGATCAAAATTGACGGGCGAAAAGTGCTTTTTCGCCCGCAGGATTTGAAATCTTACAGCAATACGATCCGACTTCCCGGCACGGGCATTCGGAAGCTTTTGAAGCTTTCCCACGAATTTACCCACCCCGACCGTCATTGAGCGGGGCCGGGTGCGATACGAATTTTGTCCAAACGGGTAAAATTAGAAAGATGTTTTGTTGAGGAGACTCACGCATGTTCAGAACTCAGATAAAACCCATGCGATTGCTGGCGGCCGGCTGCGCCATCGCCGGCGCGAGTATGCTGGCGGGCTGCCTGCGAACCCACAATGATGTCGTGCTCAGCCAGCAAAAGCCGCTGGAGGTCAATGTGAATTTGCACG
>DAHWIP010000264.1:0-3204 GCA_027344975.1 Phycisphaerae bacterium | reverse complement strand
AAGCGATCCCCGAGGCGGCACTCTCGGATGTGTTGGTGCGGCTCGGGAAAGCGGCGGCTGAACTTCGCAAGATGCCAACCCAATGCCCCAAACCGCAACTCTCCTACCAACAACTTCATCAGGCTCTGCAGCAGTTGGGGCGGCTCAATGAAGTTTTCGGGTGCGATGTCCCGCCGAGCGGAAAGCCATGTCCAGCGCCCGATTCATAGTACGCCGTTCCTTTTTTGGGGTAGCATATTTTCTGCTGGTGGGCAATCTGGTAGCGGAGAAAACTTATGGCGAAAAAAGAAACACGCCCAATCGGACCGAGGCAACTGCGGACCCTTAAGATATTATCAATTAGCGAGCAGTTAATCACCATCATCTTCGGGGCGCTGCTCATCTTCGCGGTGCTCACCGGGGACTACCCGGCCAACCTTAACACCTTATTCACCTTCTTTCCCGTCATTTTGGGCGTCGTGACATGTGAATGGGGCATCTATTTGGCGAAGCACCAAAAACTTCTTGCCGATGCGGGCATTCCGTTGCCCCGGCAGGGGCTCAGAGGGTGGCGGCTCGCGCTCTGGATACCCTTCGCATTGACGGTGATGGCAGTTATCGTGATCGTGGAGGCCTAATGGTTCGGCATAACGATCAGACACACCACGGTGGAAAAGGAGCATCTCCTGCTCGCGCATCCCCGTTATAGGTATGGCAGCGTTGTCGATGTGCTCACCGCTCCGCGCGGAAACCGTAGTTCTGCCGGCAACGTTCACCGCCTGATGCAGAAGGTTTATCGTGCGACAGAGGACTACCGCTACAAAATCACAGGCTATGGCTACAGTCGGTCGGAAGGTGGGGTCGCGTTAAGTGCGGTTGCCGGCGCTGCGCGTAATGGTGGCAAAGCGAAGGCCTCGTCGGGCTGGCGAATTCGGTGGCCGAGCACCGGCGAGACGATATTCTACACACGTTGGATGCCGGATTGGCACTATTGGAAGCTGGAGCCATGGCATCAGGGGGCCGTACGGCCGACAAACCCTGCGAATTAAGCACCAAATATCTTTGAACCGCTGAAGTGGTTTGGGTACAATACCGAACCGGGTGTTTAATGAGTACTGTTGGGTTATCACAAGAATCTTCGGCGATCGCGGAACTCGCGACGATTTATCCGGCGTCGGCGTTCAAACCACTCGATCCGGCGGTCGGTGTCGTCTGCGCCCGGGAACGGCGGTTGGGATGGATCATCACTATCGCGGGCCTGCTGTTGATCGTAACGGGACCCACGGTTCTGGCCTCCGATATCCGCACCCCAACCGACGTCGGAGTGATTGCGGTGCTTGATCTTCTCGCGTTGCTCTTGGCCATCACTGCAGTTGTGTTGATCAATCGCCAAGCCGCGGCGATGTCATCGATCAGCCTGGGTGAGCGGCATGGCCAACCTGCCGATGCCTTGCACAACCACCGCCGGCGCCCATCATGGTGGCGCATTCTCGCGATTACCGTAGCCTGTGTCGCCAGCTTTCTGCTGATCTGCTGGGTTATCGCACGCAACCTAACGGGCGGGATTTCCGGCATGTATGGCGCGGGGATAGGGCAAGCTGCGAGCACTCGGTCTAGCCGCCGGTCCGGCGAACCCCGAGTTGGTTGGGGCCATTTTTTCTCAATGGCTGCGGTGCAGGTCGTCCCTGCGGTCCTCATAGTTTGTCTGACTTGGGCGCGTCTCACGCGGTACTCGCCGCTCCAAGAGGCCGCCATTTTGAATCTCACGCTCGTTGACGTCCTATTTGTGGCATGCTGTGCGGCGTTGGCCCTGGCCCCGGTCCCGTTGGACTCCTTCGGCCGCCCCGAACGGGATTACCCGGCGTCGCTTTACAGTCCGAAGATTGCCGGGAAGGTGCTGGCAAGCCGATTCCTCCGAAGCGGCTCGCCGCGCATCTATTTTCTGACCGGCTACCTCATCCTCGTTGCCGGACTCTCGGCCGTGGCTTGGTACGAGCCCACCTTATCGCTGTTCGCCGCGCAGACAGCAGTGTCGGCATTTTCGCTCGGCCTGATCATCGCCGCAGGCCTGCGGCGCGGCATCGTACTGTGGCCCCACGCCATGGCAAACGATTCCAAACCTGAATCCAAACCCGAATAATGGTCGGCAGCAACATCTGCTGGCTGGGATAATTCGTCGAATACTGGATCACATTCCTACGCCCGGCGAGGGCCACATGATGTCGCTGGGCCATCGCTGCCCCGGCAGCAGATGCGGGTGCAATCAGCGCAGCGCGGGGTCGGCGGGGGGCGCCGGCTGCGGTACAGGTTTTTCCCGCGTCATGCGGGCGTTCACGATCCCCCCGATGCCGGCAAGCGTCATTTCCACCAATATCTGTCCGACACGGGGCAGGGCCACGGCAACGACAATCAATTCGGGCGAGCCGACAATCGGGGTCAGAAATAATGCCTGAATCGCCTCACGAACGCCCAAGCCTCCGGGCAGCAGGCTGAACATGCCGAGACTGACGGAAAGGGCAAACGCGCCGACCAGATCGGGATACGTGCGAATGGAAATGTAATGGATGCTGTGCACGCTCGCCCAGAGTGCCACGCCACCGAAAAACCAGACCGGCATGAACATCCCGACCGCCGCCAGCATATGGCGAAAGCGGAAACGTCGGCTTGGCGGGATCGGACCTCGCTTCATGGATTTGAGGGCCGTATTAATCATGAAGAAGAATATTCGGGGATGAAAAACCGTCAGCAGTCCGGCGATGGCGATTCCCACCAGCACGAGATAAAAAGGATGGTCGCGGGCGTCAAAAAGCAGGGCGATCGCCCCGATCAGCGCGCCGGATAGCGTGTACATCGCATTTTCAAGCAGCGTGGAAAGCACGCAGATTTCACGGGACATACCGGCCCGGTGCGTGCGATCAATTCGCATAAGCACCAGAAACACCTTGCCGGGGGCATACTTCCCGGCCTGGCTGAAGGTGTAGGCTCCCAGCAGAGGGATCGTCGGTGAATGATCTCCCATTCGTCGCACCAGCCAAAGCCAGGTCAGGCTGTTGGTGATCATAATCCCGATGAACCCGAGCGGAATCAGGGGGATGAAACGCCAGTCGATGTCAACGGGTTTGGAACCTGCCTTGTGCCACGCGTCGAGCAGTTTATCGCCGACAAACCCGAACACCAGCACCATCACCAGCAGTTTGATGAAGAATATGATTCTTGCCTTTGTGA
>DAHWIP010000263.1:0-3227 GCA_027344975.1 Phycisphaerae bacterium | reverse complement strand
GCAGGACATGGACGACTGTTAAGGAAATGGCGGGGTTGGGTGTCCTCGGAGAAGCCGCCCCCGCCAAGGTCTCCGGAGGCGATTCTTCGATCGGGGGCTGTATACGGAAGATTGGCGTCGTTTCCATCGTTCCCGGGTGATCGCAGGCCATGGAAAACCGTCTTGCTTGTCGGCACAGGGCCGCTATAATAGTTTCCATGGCGCGGAGGTTGCAATGAAAACCGATGCGCGTATAATAGTTTCCGTCGCTGGGCAAAGCGCCCAGGCGGACGGTTACAAATTTGCTCTCTCTCCCTCCCCAGGCTGGCGTTCCTTCGGGCCGCCAGCCTGGTTTTTTTATGCGCCTGAAATAAAATCGCAGAATTTCCATCATTTTTGGCTTTTTTTACGTTTTATCGGATAGTTTTGGTCTCCTATGGCATTATGATCATGTCCACCCTTCGACTTGATATCCGGGCGGAAAGCCTTACCGTTCACGTAAACGGAATAATTATTCGTTATAACGACTGATCAAGTCCATGCTCCACATGTGAATACAGAATTCGGCTGCTGAGATGTTTATGTCGCAAAATCGGGTCGTTACCGCCCATCGAAACGTGTAGACCGCGAATTGATCGATCACAGTCATTGCGAAAATGGTTGGTCGGTTGGTATCGTCGGCAAATTCATCTAAGATGAGAAGGCATTGGCGAAAGGATATCCATCGGCGTGTCGAATCCACCTAAATCCAGCAGTAAACCGGCGCCTCTCTCCGAGGATCAACTCGTAGAATTGGGTGAAGCCAACATGAGACTGCGTCAATTTCATCGGGCGGCAAGAGCGGCCCGCCGCGCTGCGGTGGGGCTGCTGGTCTTTGGTGTTCTAACCGCCGTTCCGCAGTTTGTCCCCGGAGCCGGATTCAGTCTCAGCGCCAGCATCATGGGCCTGTGGATGATTGTGGCAGGGTGCGTCGAATACTGGGGCGAACAGAATATCCTCCGGCTTAAACCGGGTGTATTTAAGAAACTCATGACGAATCAGCTCCTGCTCGGAGCCATGTTCATCGTGATCAGCGGGTGGTGGATGTTGGAGGTGGCACTGAGCGGCAATGCCGAGACGGCGCAGCTTAATCATGTGCTTGGGCCGTACATGGGGGCGGGATCGGGAAATGCCAGCCAGCAGATCGACCAACTGGCCACGTTGTGTCTGTACGTGATGTACGGGTCGGTCGGGGCATTTGGCCTGATTTGTCAGGGGTCCATGGCCATTTATTACGCGCGGCGGGAGCGCATGCTGCAGGCGTATCTGACGGAAACCCCGGAGTGGATTATTCAAATTCAGCAGGTCCAGCGGATGCCGGGATCACCTCGCGCACCGATGAAACCGTTCCGGTGATAAACGCCTGAAATCAGGGTTTTATCCGGGCGGCTGATCAGCGCATCACCCAATACTTTTTAACCAATACCGGCTGGGGTGTGATATTGATCGCATGTCCGGGGATGTGGTAATCAAGCACGAGCGTCTTGTGCAGCACCACCGGCTTCCCATTGAGCGGGTCTTTCTGAGTGGCTGTTTCACCGGATAGACCGGTAACGAAAATTTTGAAGCCGCGTATGCCGGATGGAACACGGCTGAAAATAGCGAATGAATCTTTTGCGTTATCCGCGCCCTGAAGAAGTTTGCCCGAGACCATATCCGGATCGATCAGAAATGGGTTCCCCGTGGCGCGTTTGACGGCACGGTAAAGCCGGGGAGTAACTCCCACCACCGGTGAAATGAGCCGCCCGTTATCCAGTCGAAGCTGAAAACCGGGTGTAAAGTAAAGATCACGGTGCGTCTGATTCATAATGGTGTAGGTCAGATACCAGTACTTGCGAAGTTGCATTTGATTACCGGCGCCGCTCATATAAAACAGCCGGGTGGGCGTATGCCATACAAATTTGATCTGCCAGCTTCGGCTGAAAAGCCGCGGGCGCGGAGCCAGATGCTTAGCGAAGGTAATGGCCGGTGCGGCCACAATCAATCCTGCCGCCAACGAAACGGCAGCAACCCATTTGGCGAGGGTTCGGGATGTTGTCTGCATATCGATAACCTCCGGATTAAAGTCCCGCTTCGGCTTTGATCAGCCGGCGGCGGGCATATCACGCGCACATTAGAATCGGCACCGTACTCGATGGCAAGCCATTATATACAACCCCGGTCATCTTACCGCCCCATGCGTCGAACGGCGAGCCTCGCCCGTCAGCGGGTCAGATAGGTCGGTCGCCCGACGCCGAGCCACAATCGGGCGCTTTTGACATAGTATTTCGGCCCGGTACCGGTTTGGATCACCTCGCCGTGGAGGAGCACCATTTCGCCGGTAGAAAATCCGGTCATGGCTGCCTGCGGCGTAATGATCAGTTCACCGTGGTATGGATCCGGGCCGTCGGCCGGCGCATATTCGATGGCCAGTGTTTGCTGTCCGACGATCTGCAGCGAACCGAATAAAGTATGGTAATGGGGCGAATGCCACCCCGGCTGACTCTTGGGATAATCGTAGCGAGTCCCGCATCCCGCGAGCAACATGGCGCTCAGCATCACGGCCAAGCCGCCCCATCGGCGGCCGCAACGGTATGCGCCGCCAAACATTTTGCTTTCGCGTTCGAATTTGGAAGTAGGCTCATTCTCAATCATCGGTACATCAGCCCGCATTTTCACCAATTGTATAAACACTCAAGCTGTTGGTTGCACCCGCGGTTCCCAGCGGTGATCCGGCGGCGATGATCACCCGGTCTCCCGACTGAACCCAACCTTTGCCCAGCAGCAATTCGTCAACCATGGCGGGCAGATCGTCAAAGTGTCGGGGGATGTCCGCCCGCATCGGCAGTACGCCATAATACAGGCTCATCCGCCGCACGGCCGCCTCGTCGGTGCTCAGGGCGACAATCTGCATCGGGAAACGATTCTTGGAGAGATATCGTGCCGATCCGCCCGCCTGCGACCAGACCACCACGAGGCGTGCATTGACATCCCGCGCGATTGCCAAGGCACCATGGGCCACGGCGGCGGTGCGGTGATAGCTCATCTGCAAAAGGCGCGGAGGTTCCGTCGCGATATCCTGCCGGACGATGTAATCCTCCGTCTTGTCGGCGATATCACGCATGGTGCGCACGGCTTCGACGGGGTACTTTCCGACGGCGGTTTCACCCGAAAGCATCACGGCATCGGCTCCGTCTAGAATGGCGTTGGCCACGTCGGATACCTCAGCA
>DAHWIP010000262.1:0-3248 GCA_027344975.1 Phycisphaerae bacterium | reverse complement strand
CACCAGTGCATTCGGGCAACAGAATTTTATTTGTCGCGACCATAACGCGGCCTCAAAATGGAATTCTCCCAGGAGTTATAACGCACGGGGAAGGCGGAATCAAACGGCGGCCGGGACGGCCGTCCCACGTTTTCCTCAGCGTTCCACTGCGTCCCCTGCGGTGAAAATGATTTTTCCCGCGATGGCCACCGGTGAGGTAAATCCACCGGCTCGTATTCATGATGGTCGTGATTCACCTGCGCCGCGGCGCGGGTCGCATAACCGTGCTTGCGGGGTTTTTCCGGGCGTGCAAAAACAGCTTCACACAAGCCGCTTGCGGCATGTTCCAAGGCCTTGAGAACGGACCGAGACACGAAGTCGTCTGGCTCTTAAATTTGAAAATCCGGCGGCAATTCCTGAACAAATTCACGCGGCGGCCGATTGCGGTATTGCAGTTCGGGGTGTTTGACGCTCACGCGGGTATTGGCGGGCACGGACTGGGTGACAAATACATTTCCATTAATGGTGGCGCCGCGCCCGACCACGGTCTCACCCCCGAGAATGCTCGCATTCGGGTAAACCATCACATCGTCTTCAAGTGTCGGGTGGCGTTTGGATCCGCGCAGACTCTGACCACCGCGTGTGGATAACGCGCCGAGCGTCACCCCCTGATAAATCTTCACATTGCGCCCGATGACGGTGGTTTCGCCGATCACCACGCCCGTTCCATGATCAATGAAAAAATATTCGCCTATCCGCGCACCCGGGTGGATATCAATGCCGGTGAGGCTGTGGGCATATTCAGTCATGGCACGCGGAATCAGGGGTACGCCGAGCCGGTGCAGTTCGTGCGCCACCCGGTAGATGGTAATCGCAAGATAGCCCGGGTAGCTGAAGATGATCTCATCAATGCTGGCGGCCGCCGGATCGCCGTCAAACGCCGCCTCCGCATCGGTCGCAAGCACGCGCCGGATTTCCGGCAGGGTGCCGAGAAACTCGTCAACATTGGCCAGCGCCGTCGAATCGCAATCCGGGCAATCCCCTTTTCCGCCTCGCTGATGCTGATGCCGGATGGCACGCCTCACCTGATCAAAAAGCATGTCCCGCAGGCGCGTGATCAGCGAATGCACATGAAAGGACAGGTCCACACTGCTGAGGTTCTGGCGGCCGAAAAAACCGGGAAAAAGCAGTTCCCGCAACAGCGAGCATATCTCGATGATGGTATCGCGGCTCGGCAGGTAGTTTGAACCCACATACGCCGTGGACGGCTGAGATTCGTAGCTGCTGATCAGGGCATCGGTGAGTTTGCCGATATCTCCGGGAGCTTGTTGCATAACTTTAATATCTCCGTCGGGGGCGATTCCCGCGGCACACTGCCGCCGTGCCGCAGCGTGATTATAGCTCACCGGCCTTGGCCCGGTCTAATGGGAGTCTTTCGCCGACGCGGAAGCAAGAACCTCCACCGCCTCGGCCACCTTCAGCGTTCCTTCGTAAACGGCTCGACCGACGATGATGCCCGCGATCGGCAGATGCATGAGTTTGCGGATGTCATCGAGTGTCGCCACCCCTCCGCTGTGAATGATCGGGATATCGGGGATCAACGCTGCAAGTTCCGCAGTGGCCTGCACATTGGGGCCGGAGAGCGTGCCATCGCGTGTAATATCGGTATAGTTGATGGCGGCCAGCGGCCACCGGGCCACGATTCCGGCAATCTGTGCGACCGTCATCGACCGGGCATTACCGCTGGTCCAACCGTGCGTGGCAGCCACGCCATCGCGGGCATCGAGCCCCAGTGAAATGCGACCGCGGAAGCGTGCGTCGTGAACGATCTTTTCAAACCATTCCAGATCATGAATCGCCCGGGTGCCGAGGATCACACGATCGGCACCTACCGCGAGCAGATATTCCATGACCTCTTCGGTGCGAATTCCACCGCCCACCTGCACCTGCATGCCGCTGCAGGAGATTAAATTTTCAATGATTGCAAGATTGACGGGCTTTCCATCCCGCGCCCCGTCCAGATCCACCACATGCAGACGGCGACACCCCGCCTCGCGAAACCTGCCGGCAATATCGAGTGGGTCGACATCATAAACCGTCTGCTGCAGATAGTCGCCCCGCAGCAGGCGCACCACACGGCCACCGCGAAGATCAATAGCTGGATACAGTTCAATGGGCACGTTGAGTCGCTCGCTATAAAAAAGACACGTGGATATTACACACGCAGGAAATTTTCCAGTACCTTGCGGCCTGCCGCCTGGCTCTTTTCCGGATGAAACTGTGTGGCCATGACATTATCCCGGGTGATGGCCGCGGTCACCTTCACTCCGTAATCCGCTGTGGCCGCCACGGTTTTCGGATCTGCGGGTACCACATGGTAACTGTGCACGAAATACATATAGGTGTCGGCCGGCAGACCGGCAAGGAGCGGAGCGCAGTGCGACGGATCGAAATTGAGAGAATTCCATCCCATGTGCGGCACCTTGAGCCGCAGCGGCGGCTGATCAACCGTCAGACGAATGCACTGCCCCGGAATAATCGAGAGCCCCCGGTGTTCACCATCTTCAAAGCCGGTATCCACCAGCAACTGCATCCCCAGGCAGATGCCGAGAAAGGCCTTGCCCGAGGCGATAAAGTCGGTGATGGCAGAGTTCATGCCGGTTTTTCGCAGTGCCGCAATCGCGTCGCGGAAGGCCCCGACGCCGGGCAGGATGATCTTATCGGAATGCCGGAGCGAATCGGGGTCGCTGACAATCTGCACCGGCGCGCCGAGAAGAGCCAGCGCCTTGCGGACACTTTCCAGATTCCCCATGCCGTAATCAATGATGGAAATCATGTTTGTTGCGCAGCGCCCCCTGCAGACGCATCGACTCCGGAAAGGCCATCATCCCGCAACGGGCAACGAACTGCATCGGGCGTTGCAGCACAAGCCGAAATCGGCCGTCGATCTCTGCGCCGCGCACGAATCACCGCAGGACAACCACTTCCACGCGGCGATCAAGGGCCAGATCGGTACGCGATACCATGTGGTGATCACCAAAGCTGATGGCCCGCATTCTGCGTCGCGATACGCCATGGCGTGCGAGGAAACTCTCCACCGATCTGGCACGGGCCAAACCGAGATAGTAATTATTAGGATAGGGATGATGGATGGGAGTATTATCCGTATACCCTTCCACCAGCACATGCCGCCCGGCATAACGGGTGCGCAGTTCATACGCTACATGCATCAGCATGTGGGTGGCCCGGGGGGAAAGCCGGGCACTTCC
>DAHWIP010000261.1:0-3248 GCA_027344975.1 Phycisphaerae bacterium | reverse complement strand
GCGTTCCGGACCAGCAAGACGGTCCAGTTGGAGATGCGTCCGGTGCATGTGCGTCTGGCCAGCCGCACGCGTGGCCATGCACTGGTGATTATGCTGGCCTACAAGATCGTGCAGGAATTAGCCCGGCGATGGCAGGCCATCGACGCCACGGTGCAGGAGGGCCTGGACGAACTCAAAACGCTCTGCACGACGCAGATGGTTATGAAGGGCAAGCCGCTGTGCAACTGCATCCCGCAGCCGCGGGCATCGGTGCAGCGGTTGCTGGAACTGGCGGAAGTGATCCTGCCCCGAGCACTCCCGCACCGTGGCGTCCATGTAGCCACCAGAAAGAAGCTGCCGTCAAGACGCAAAGAGCGTTAATTTTACAGCCTGATATCGCCGTGCGAAGCACCGCTTTATGCTGGAACATTCGCTATATCTATCGAGGATTTGATCCGTGATCGGAGTTTACCCCGTGCGCGCCGGGGTGATTGTCGACTGGCAACCGTCCCTCCCCCTACCTCCGCTACCTCCCTGTGCAATAGGTCGCCGTCGTATCCGTGTGATCGGTGTGATCCGCGGTCCACCACGGTTAAATGCACCCTCCGATTGGTCCCTATATATTGCCGGATTGGAACCGATCCAAGTCGCTGCGATTAACTCCAATCAGGCCGACCCGAAGACCGGCATCGCGGAGGATGCGCGTCGCTTTGCCATTGAGTATCAACAATCCTATCAGACCGCCGATGGGGATTACCAACAGTACAACGTAGAGCCATGGTGCGGATGATTCCGTAGCACGTGCAAGCCGATAAACCAATATAAGGCCGATGACGATTACAGCCAGATAAACAAACGGTACTACGTATGATAAAGCATGCAAACCTGCGCCGCCGCTGAGAGCCGTCGCAACCATAGCCGCAAAATACACCAAAATCAGCCACAGAATGGCCCTCTGCGCTCCTGCCACACGCACCAGTGAGGACCGCGTTATTCCCGGCGACTGCGCATCTTCTCCGATCCGCAACCGATCCAGCAGAATCTGCTTGCCTTCAGCACAAACCAGTTGTCCCTGAAAGGTTACCAGCGCATCTTCCGGGACCCATTTTCCGGTGACACTGCACCGGCCCATGCCCGGTTCCGGACCGGTATTACCTGGGGAAGCTTTTTCTATGGGAGTTGTCTCGTAAGGATTGTCAGTCATCATCCATCCTCCTGTATGAGCGATCCTGAACTAACTTTCATAAATCACCCGCGTGCCGCAGATGCGGTCATGCAGTGAGCGCTGCGCCCGGGTATCGACCAGAGCACAAATCATATCTGCCAGTATCCATGCCACCACAAAGAATTGAACCATCCCAACGTAGGCCATTGCTCCCGCCCCTGGCGCCGCAAGAAAAAACAGGAATCCCGGCGGGAAAAGAATCATTCCACCAAGGTAAGCCAAAGCCCTGGCCAAGGCCTTTTTCCATGAAACCTTTGAGCCGTCCAGATTAACCACCCGCAAATGCCCCGCCAATTTGCCGATGGTTTGCCCGGTCCATCCATGCAGAATGGCGAAGTATGAAACTTCAATGACAATGATAATCAGGTAAACGATTAACAGATATTCAAAGGCGAATTTCTCCGTGTCTGCAGCGGTAAATTTGGCCCCTGCCTTCGGTACCAGATGGGGCATCATCGCCATCATGACAATCATTTCTACCACGATTATGGCAAACATCATCACCAGTCCGTCAACGAACAGGCACCCGAACCGCCGCAGGACGGTGGGCCGCACCTGTTCGCCGGGCGCATCGGCTCCTGTGCGCAGTCGATCCAGCAGAATCTGCTTGCCCTCCGCGCAAACCAGATTGCCCTGAAACATAACCAGTTCATCTTCGCCAAACCATTTGCCGGTGATACGGCACTGCTGCAGTCCCGGCCCCGGGCTGGAGTCGCCGGCTGGTGGCGCTTGTGAAGCGGCCGCTGGCGGTGGTGTGGTTGGGCTATCAGCCATGGTGCTTCTCCGGAATTCCCTGTTTCCCCTGTCCACAATGCCGGTAAAAAAAGAATTATTTCGTTTTATATCCCTGCCGTACTCCGCCGTCAATAAACAAGGCGTCGGTACTGTTTACCGCTCCGCGACACGGGCGGGCAAGTTCAGGAGGAGTTGACCAGAAGATCGGCAAGCAGGCCGAGATCTCGTTCACGCCGGGATTGGCCCGCCATGTTGGCGCCGCGCCCAACGAACAACAGACGATGCGCAACTACCGAGGAAGCAGAGGAGCGCAGAAAGGCAGTGATGTGCCCGCTACCGCGGAATTACCGTGGGTCCCGGAGCTTGTCGGTCGCCGTTACCATAATTCAATCCGGCTCCGCCACGCCGATACGACGAAGGGCCTGAAGACCGGCCAAGAGGCAATTAAAATTCCGATGGCGTTTCGGGGCAGCAAAGACTTCCCCATCGTTGTGTTCCTCGCTGATCACGTCCTGCAATGCGATGGGCCAATACGTTTGCGTTAAGTCCAGTTTTCGCCACTCATCCTGCAAGGCGACCGCTTTTTCTCGCCTAACCACAACCTGGGTTTCAGGATCACGGCGGATAAGCGAAATGGGAATGCCCCTGATATCGACATGCTCAAACTCGGACTGCGAAATATCCAAAGCCCAATCCACGTTCTTGTAGTATTCCGCATTGGCGGCCTGAAATCGCAGGTTGATTTTGTGACGCAGCGCCGGTGACGCGTCGGCTGCGACGATAAAATCCGATATTTTCAGATTGCCGATTCGCCCCTTGAGTGTTACGTGTTTGAACACCGCACCCCATGTGTCAAAACGCCCGTGGGTTTTCAGGCCATCAACAAGAATGTTCTCCAAAATAGCGGTATTGACGGCGCAGGCCCGTTGCTCGCAATGGAAGAACCGCACATTCCGCACGGTGCTCCGATGCGCGAGATTTTCCGTTATTGACACGCGGCAACTCAGAAATCGGCATTTCACGATGTCCATGTCGGAGAAAACAGCGCCGGAATCTCGATCCAACAATCCGTCAAACGACTGGTTTTCAAATACACGCATGGCTAACCCACCTCAGTAAAACATTACCACTGGCGGGCGATTATGCCGCCCGAATATTGTTTCGCCGTATTTCGCGTAGTGCGCCGCCTCGGCAGCCGGGGTATCCCTACCTCCTGATCAACTGCTTTGCGGCGGCAGGCGCTACTTGCCGATGCAGAAGCTGCCGAAAATGCGGCCTAATATTTCATCGCTGCTGATGGTACCGGAAA
>DAHWIP010000260.1:0-3251 GCA_027344975.1 Phycisphaerae bacterium | reverse complement strand
CCGTCGCTGGACATGCTCGGTCCGACACTCATGGCCATACAGGCGGCAGGCGCCGGATGCATCGAAGTTGGTATGCCGTTCTCCGATCCCATCGCCGACGGCCCCGTGATCCAGGAAAGTTATTATCGTGCCCTTTCGGCGGGGGCAACGGTCTCCGGCATCCTCAGTGCCGTAAGTAGCGCACGCCGGGCGGGACTTACCGTCCCGCTGATGGCGATGACGAGCTTCAGTATTATTTTCAAGATCGGCACACGCGAACTGGCCGAGGCGTGCCGCGATGCGGGTTTCAGCGGTATGGTCCTGCCCGATCTGCCGCTGGAGGAGGCCCCGGCGGTGGTTGAGGAGCTTACGCGTGCGGAACTCAGAGCCTCTCTGCTGGTAGCGCCCACCACCCCTTCGGCCCGGCGGGATGAAATCGTGCGCTGGTGCAACGGATTTGTGTACTATCTTTCAGTCAGCGGAATCACGGGTGAGCGTGCAGCGCTGCCAACCGGTTTGGAAGAGAAAATCGCTGACATCAAAAAGGTAACCCCCCGGCCGATCTGCGTAGGTTTTGGGATATCTTCACCGGCGCACGTGCGGGCGCTGGTCGGCAAAGCCGACGGCGTCATTGTCGGCAGTGCTCTGGTTCGGCGAATGACGGCGGCGATTCAGGCCGGGACGGACCCGGCGGAGGCCGCAGGGCGATTTGTGGCGGAATTGGCCGTCGGCCTGACTTCGGCGTAAAAGGCCTCCTTGGCGTATTGAATGCATCGGCAGGATACTGGGACTTCGCTGGCCGTTGAGAGGCGAAGCTTCGATGTTTCCGAGATCCGTTGCCCAAGTGCTATAATCAGGGCCGATCATGTGAAAGGTTCGATTGCTAACCGATGGGCCGGTAGGAGTGTCAAGATGACCAGCAGACCGGAATTCTAGCAAGATCCGGACTTGGATCCTTCAGGTGATGGATCGCGGGCGGCGCACGCCGATGCTGAGCGTGGACTGGTGCGGTTGGCCCAGTCGGGCGACCGAGAGGCGTTTATGGCGCTGGTCGCCCGCTATCAGCGGCAATGCGCGGCCATTGCACTGCGGATTCTGGATAATCCGCATGATACATCGGATTTGCTCCAGGACTGCTTTTTGCGGGCGTTTGAACGGATTGGATCGCTTAAGGATGGTGCTCGTTTCGGAAGTTGGCTGATGCGAATCGTCACGAATCGCGGGCTGAATTTCCGGCGTGCTCGAAACAAGCGTCGTCTCGTGTCGCTCGATGCGCCGGCGCCGGGACGCGAGTCAAAAGGGGATACGCTCAGCGATGTGGTGGCGGCGGCCGGTTCGGCACCCGATTTCGCGACGCATTCGAAGGAATTTCGCTCCGCAATCGACCGGGCCATGCGTAAATTGCCCGATCGGCAGCGGGCGGCGTTGGTTTTATTCACCATCCGCGAATTGCCGCAGAAACAGATCGCGGAAATTCTCGGGTGCTCGGTGGAAGCGGTGAAGTGGTATGTATTCACCGCACGCCGGGAACTCCGGCGTGAACTGGCAGAGTTTCTGGAAGAATAGGCCGTTAATGTTCGGGTGATGGTATCTTCGCACCGGGGCGGCCGATGCGCTCCGATGCTTGATGTGAAACGTGGTGGCTTATGGATCAGATAGAAATGGAATATCTCGTCAGTCGGTACGCCGACGGCACGCTTTCGGAGCCGGAACGCCGGAAAGCGATTCAATTGATCGAGTCGAATCCTGAGTGCCGACGCTGGCTTGCGGATCATAAGCAACTTAATGAAGTGCTGGCAGACTGGTCGTCCAGATTGCCCATGCTCGATTGGGCGACGTTCAACGGCGAATTGGCGAAGAAGATTGACCAGAAAATGCAGGCTGGCAATATGCGACTTAACCGAATACGTCGTTGGCTGGGTGCTGCGGCCGTGGCCGGCTTTGTGGGTTTGATCGGCGGTACCATCTGGCTTGCTCATCCACCGGCCCGCCAGGATGTGCCGTCGTTTCTGCAGCCAGCAACAGTTCACTATTCGGGTAAAGTCATTCCTGAGAGCAAAGCTGAGCCGATCTCGCTGACACGTTCCAAGCCCGGTGTGCCCAAGGCCGTCATCAAACCGGTAACGGTGACGACCCAATCTCCAGTCCGATCCGCACATCCGACTTCTTTGGCATCAAAGAAAGGTGCCAAAAGCGAGAGAGCAATCGTCGGTGGGCTGGGTGTTGCCCCTCCAGAAAGGCAATCCGGGCAGAATACGGGGATGGCAGACGCCCGCACTGGGCCAGCATCGATGAAGTCGTCAGATCGCTGATGGATTGATTTCGCATCAGATCGGGGCTTCTCGTGGTCATAACGAGTTTAGCTGCATAAAACATAGTGTTCCCAGACGTTATGTATGGTTTAGGAATTATGGTTATAGGACCTATCTGATTATCGTAAACGTGAACTTATGTGCCATTTTTTTCCCATTTCGCCGATAAAAGTTTGTATGATTCGGTCGGGAGTTGTTACGATGTTTTCTGGGCTCTTCGGCGCTCGCGTGGTTGTTAAAGTTAAGGAGTCAACATGAAGGAATATGAACATCTTAAAAGCCTTGTCGAGCAGTGCGCGGTAGACCTCGAAAAGGCGGAAGGCGGAAACAAAGTGGCGGGAACGCGTGTTCGCAAGACCATGCAGGAAATTCGCCAGACTGCACAGGCCATTCGCGTGAGAATCCTCGAATTACGCGCTGGCGATACCCCGTCACATCAGGAAGCGCCGCCGAGTTAATCTGTTTCGCCTAAGCCTGATCTGTGCGTCGCTCCATCGCTGAGATGAAGCGATTTTCAATTTTCCCCCGTCCAACAAACGCTGCCCGCATCTGTGGGCAGCCGGAATCCGTTTACCCGGAAAATCATTCACCTTTGCCAGTACGGCCCGGAACCTTTATATTTTCTCCGGCCCAGTTGCTCCAAATGGCTTAGTGCGTCGCGGTGTGGGATCGTTCGACGGGCAGGGTTGGGCTGCGATTCGATAACATCGGTTTTTATTGGGAATATGCATGGCACCGCCGCTGATTCTGGATTTGAAGCACATCGATCTCAACCATGTTGCCTACGACATCGAGGCCATTCGCAAAATCAACCCGCATCGGTATGAGATGGAGCAGGTTACCTCCGTCATCTACACCGACCCCAATCCCCCCACGCTGGTGGGGCTCAAAGAAGTGACCATGGATGAATTCTGGGTTCGCGGGCATATACCGGGCCAACCGATCATGCCCGGCGTCGTC
>DAHWIP010000025.1:0-12368 GCA_027344975.1 Phycisphaerae bacterium | reverse complement strand
CGCAAACAATGCCCGCGTCAAGTGTGGCGTGGTGTAAAAATTCCGGACGGATTTTATTATGGGGCCTGAACTGCATCCAAACCGCGAATCCAGATGACTCCAAAACCAGATTCTGGTGTAACGCGATTCTCACCAACCCAGCCCGGTACGTCCCTGTGCCGTAATACCAACATCGCAACCGGCTCATTGCAGCCGAATCGCGCTTGCATTGACTGCAGAAATGGTTTATACTACGGATGGAAGTAGAAGAGGGTAGTGGAATATCTCGCCTTTGGGGGGCGATCCCTGCCGCCTTTTTTTACGGGGATTTTCTCTGGACACCGCCGATGCGTACCGTGCGTGGTCGGTTTGAGTGTTTCCCAGGTTGTTTCTTTTTCTGTGGGAGGGCTTCTTTATGAAGTCAGTCATCTTTTCCAAGGCCATGGTTCTGGCCGCACCGCTCGCCATGCTGGTCGCCGCACAGGCAGCAAATGCGAATCTCATTTTGAATGGCGATTTCTCGGCCAACGCCTCGAGCTATACGGTGTCTCCGGGGCAGGACGGAAGGTCGGGCATCAATCCTGCGAGCCCGACCGATTGGACGGGCGGTTCCAACGCGGGTATCAACGGTTCCGATGTCGGCTGGACCTCGGGCAGCAAAACGCCGAACGGTCCAGCCAGCGTCACTGGGGTTACCGACTTTGCCTTCATATCCTTCAACGATTCCCTCCGCCAGACTTTCGCCGTCACTCCGGGGGCAACGTACACGGTCACCTATCTGGACGCCTCGAGATCGGGGTCGAACCCCATTCCGACGCTCGACGCGTATGTCTTTGACGGGGCTGTCACCAAGGTTTCAGGCTCCACCCAGCTGGCCTTGAATTCAACAACGCCTTCCACCTCCGGCTTCAATACGGAAACGTTCAATTTCACAGCCGGTACCTCCACGACCGACACGCTTTACTTCACGGTTACCGGTACCACCAACACTGCCGACTTCACGGATGTCTCAGTCGTCGCCACGCCGGAACCGGCCGCGATGGGCTTGCTTGGTGTCGGAGCGGTGGGCCTGCTTCTGGTCCGTCGCCGCAAGGCCTAAGTGCAACTTAACTAAATTTGAGCCTGAATGTTGGCGGCCGGGAAAATAATAATTTCTCGGCCGCCTTTTTTATCGTCACATACCCGTCGGGCACGGGTCCGTGAATAGGTACGTACGCGCACCGGCCATCATTCACCATCAAAAAATAGATCACCGTCCGCGACCGTTTGTTGGGGTAATTGCAGAGCGGGGTAACCGCACGGCCAGCCCATGCCCCCACCATTATCATCCGTGCCCCCCGCCGCCTCCCGCAAAATCTCCACGAATTTTCGGGTTTTCCTCATATCTCCAGGCGCCGTTCATTTGCCGCCAACCAAAATCATAAAAAAAACTTGCGTCGCCAATAGAGATGGCGTATAATACGTACTAGTCGGCAGGCGCGGAGCGAGAATAACGCCCATACGAACACTCTGTTCCTACCTTGCCAAGGTGTATAGTTTTTTTCCAGAAGCCGCCGCAGTGCGCAGTGCCCTGCCGGTTTTCGTCTCTCTGGTACGGTTTTTTTGGGAGGTCTTCATTATGAAGTCAGTCATCTTTTCCAAGGCCATGGTTCTGGCCGCACCGCTTGCCATGCTGGTCGCCGCACAGGCAGCAAATGCAAATCTCATTTTGAATGGCGATTTCTCGGACAACGCGTCGGCCTATAATTCGAACTACGGCTACGACAATACTGGCCAAACGGGCAACACGAATCCGACCAACCCAACAGACTGGACGCTCGGGACGGGGGGCGCCACAGGCATCAATGGTACCGACACCAAAATCGGCTCCACCGCTAACGTGTTCGGGCCAGCGCATCCGACGGAACTGAACGGCGTGATGGGTATGATCGCTGATTACGCCTTCGGCCAAAATGGCGGCAGCCTTGAGCAAACCTTCAGCGTAACCGCAGGCACAACCTATGAGATCACCTACGATGCCGCAGCCCGCAACCAAACCACCAGCGTTGGCACCAGCGCCGCTCCTGCCGGCATCATCGCCACCGTGACAGACCCAAATTCAACTGTTATTTACAAGCAAACGAGCAATTTCACCAACGATACGCAATTCTATTCCAACGACAACGCCGGTGGAACATACTTCACCACGAACGTTGGTAATGGACTTGACTTCACGGCACTTACGACCGGCCTCGCAACCCTGACGTTGGCGGATTACGGTTCGACCAGCGATCATAGCGCCGATTTCACGGATGTCTCAGTCGTCGCCACGCCGGAACCGGCCGCGATGGGCTTGTTTGGTGTTGGAGCGTTGGGCCTGCTTCTGGTCCGTCGCCGCAAGGCCTAAGTGCAACTTAAATAAATTTGAGCCTGAATGTTGGCGGCCGGGAAAATAACAATTTCTCGGCCGCCTTTTTTTTGATGGCCGGAGCAGGCTCGCCGCCGTCACCCCAAGCCGCCCCGCGGCGATACCGTCATACCGGCCTCGCAACCCGCTTGCTACCGCATAATCGGGGTTCCGTTTCCACTACGCCACAATGCGCATAAAATGTTATGATGACCAAGATGGAAAGCGATATGCAGGATAACCCCGAGAACGTTGATTCCGCCGAGTCGCAAAGGTCAGAACCCGTGGCGGCAGATTTAGGGGATGACCCGTTGAATCAGCGCCTGATGTATGTTAATGCCATGCGTCATCACCCGCCCGATCTGGAAGAAATCGAATCGCATGACGGTTCCTCAGGGGGTGATGCTCCGGCCGCGGAGGATCATCAGCTTAAGGCCGGGGAATCCGCGAGTTCACCGAAACCGGCCGATCCGTCTTCCGCGGATGATTCTGATCCTTCGCACAGCCGCCGCGGTTTTTTTGCCCGGTGCATCCGGGATTTGATGGCCCCTGTCGCCAGTTTGATTGAGCGTAAAGTTGAACCGGTTACCCATGCTTTTGGAACCGATCTCCGGGACGATTCATCCGCCATGTACGATGATGGGTCGCACTTTGATCAATACGATCCGTATTCCGTACCGGATGTCATCCTGCGACCGCCGGGGGCGTTGCCTGAGGAAGATTTTCTCAAAACCTGTTCCAAGTGCGGGAAGTGTGTACAGGCGTGTCCGGTCAAATGTATTGTCATCGATTCTGAAGCGCGGATCGGCGACGGTCTTCCGTATATCGTCCCCGCCCTTTCCGCGTGCGTGGTGTGTGATGAACTCGCCTGTATGAAGGCCTGTCCGTCCGGTGCACTTAAGTTGGTTGACAAAACGCAGATTCGCATGGGCCTTGCGGTGGTCGATCACGGCGCCTGCCTGCGCTCACATGGCGAGGATTGCCGACTGTGCGTTGAAGCGTGCCCCCTCGGCTCCAGCGCGATCGTCATCAGTGAGGTCAGCGGGCGGGTGTTGGTGAAAACCAACGGCTGTGTCGGGTGCGGGGGGTGTGAGCATGCCTGCCCGACCGAGCCGGTGGCTGTGAAAATTACGCCGATTAAAACCAACGCATTTCCCAACGAAGATTAACCGCCCGAACGGGGACAACTTCCGACCCTCGGCGTTGTCACGGCGGAGATCGCTGCACCTATCGCGGCAGCGGAGCATGGATAAGTCCGTTGATGACGGCGTGCGCCAGAGCCTCGACGCATGCCGGGGCCAGCGCCTCTCCGCTCTGCTGCGAGAGTTGGCTCAAGGCGTGCTGGGTATTGGATACAGGCTCCGGGCCGCGGAGCAGCCAGTCAAACTGATCCGCCACCGCCAGGATCTGGGCGCCGAGTGGAATCTGATCTGCCGTGAGCCCGAATGGAAATCCCGTACCGTCGTAGCGTTCATGGTGCGCCTCAACCAGCGGCAGCATCGGGGCAAAGCCCTGGATGCCGGAGAGGATTTTCAGGCCCAGAATCACATGTTCCTCATATCGTCGGCGATCCACCTGCGAGAGCTGATGCTGATTTTCGAGGATGTCGTTTCCCAATCCCATTTTGCCGATATCGTGCAGCAGCGATGCGCGGCGAAGCCAGAGTCGCTGATTGGCGGGCAGATGAAGCGTAACGGCCATGACATCGGCGACATCGGCCACGCGCTGACTGTGTCCGGCCGTCCATGGGCTTTTGGCATCAATAACCTCGGAAAACCCCCTCACGAGGCGGTCAATCTCGGTGTCGTGGATGGCCCCGGCATGCAATTCATCAAAGTGGCCGACATCATCGACGGCCGTTCCATTTTCCAGGCTGATCCAGAAATCGCTCTCCGACGAGGCGGATAAAAATGCCCGCACCAGATGGGGATCAAACCATGTCCCGCTGCGCCGGCAGATTTCCTGCGTTGCCAGCACCGGTCCGCCTGCACCATGAAATACATCCACCACCTGCGCCAGAAGCGCCAGGCGGCTCAGCAGCGGAATATTTTTGCCGGAGAGTTTCTGCGGCAGTCCGTGGCCATCCCAGTGCTCATCCAGCGATCCGACGGCCTCGCAGACGGCGGCGGGAAACCCCATTTTTTTCAGGATGTCCCGGCCGCGATGACAGCGGTCTTCAACCACTTCCCGGGCCAATGCGGCACCATGGATACCGATGTGAATGGCGCGCACGAGGCGGGTTTTAAGCGGAGCATCCGGGCGGGTGTGGGTTAATATAAATTTGAATAACTGAAGCAGACGGTCGCTGTCCACCCGGCGAAAATCCGCCTTGAGCGCCGTGTCATCCATCTCATAGAGATTGAAGAGACGCGACGCATTGCTGGAGCAGCCGATATCTTTGAGCAGGACGGCGTAGAACAGCTCCGGCCGCTGAGCTTCCGGCAGATGAACAACATCCGCGATCCGCATGGCAATCCATGTCGCACGCCGACTGTGGCCGGCCGGAAGGCCCTCGGTCATATCCATGGCTGCGCTCAGGGCGGCCATGAGTTCCGCCCGCGTGAGGCGCTCGGGCTCCGGCCCCATCGGAACGACCGTACTGCGCACCATTGGGTTGATGGAGATTACACCCATACCCTTTCCATTCTCTCCGCCATCAATTCTTCTGTCGTCGGAATATCCGCCGCCCGCCGACATCTTTAAGAGCGGTCAAAGAGGCATATCGGCATGAATAAAAGTCGATTTCGAGGCGAAAGGGGGGTGGGCGATAACCTGCTCGAGGATTGGAGCACCAATTATCCGACACGGCGCCCCGTTGCCGGTGCCGCTGGAAGCGGGCCAATGGCCGATAATTTGACGATAAACGCCTCCATATTCCGAATGGAATCGCCGACGCTGGTCTTTGCCGCCAGATCCACGGCGAGTAATTCACCCATCGCCCGATGCACGCCGGAGAGTCCCCAGCGCCGCGCCAGTGCGAGCGTTTTCGTAGCCCGCGCCGGCGGAAACAGCTTCAGTTCACGGATGATCTGCGCGTCGGGCATCCGGCGATCCAGCAGCTCCCGGGATGCCGCCACACGCCCCAGCCAGTGATAAATTGCCCCGACGATGGTGTAGGCCGCACGGGCATCAAGCTGTATCAATTCCGCGTGGCGAAGCAGGGCGCCGGCGGTGTCGCCATCGGCCAGCGCGTCGATAAAATCCCACACCTTCTGCTCATGCTGAAACCCCACCATTTCATCCACCATCTCAGCGCTGATGGAGGGTTTATCCGCCGCGTATAACGCCAACTTCGCGAGTTCCGAATCGAGTCGGGCCAGATCCGGCCCCACGAGTTCCGACAGGCGCCCGACCGCTGCGCCATCCATTTTTTTCTGATAATACTCCCACGCCCGGCGGGTGATCCACGGGGGAATATCGCCGGCTTTCGGTTCCGCCGCGGAGAGAATCGCTCCGTCCGATTCCAAAAATTTATGCAGACGCGTTGTCTTGAGCCATGTGTCGCATATCAGCACCAGAACGCTTTGCGCATGCGGTTTTTGCGCATAGGCCAGTATCAGATCACGTGCATTGCCGCCGCCCGATCCTTCCTCATCCTCCCGATCGCCGCCGGTCTTAAAGAGCCAGTCCGCCGGTTCCACCACGACCAGTTTTTTCGGATCGAACATTCCGGTCGTCCGGCATTCATCCAGCAGACTCGCCGGCGCCGTGCCCGGCTCGATTCGCACCAGTCCGAAGCGGCTCTCTCCGAGAACCTGTCGCGAGACGGAATCCATATATTGCCGCCGGGTAAAGATATCCGGGCCGTCAATCACCATCACGGGGCGAATTTTGATCTCATGTGAAATGGGCATCCGTTACCTGCTTATCATATTTCCATGCCTTGGTCCATTTTTAATACTTTCAGCCCATCCGGAGCCGGGGATATCCGATTGGCCTTCGTAGCCGCACTCTCATCAGCCGCCACTTACGGCATCGGGACGTTGGTAAACTTGAAGGGAATTTTCAAATTCACCGCGTGGCGGTAGATGTTCAATTGCAATTTCATGAGTTTTATATTGGTCTGGAGGGTATACACTGTTTTATTCGGCATTCCGTTGGACGATATGACGTTGATATAACCTGCCGCCACGCCGCCGGCTCCAAAGCCCTGGAAATTGGAGGTGTTCTGGGCCTGATTTTGAATGTTCTGGGTCTGCTGCGACATGCTCGCCGGCCAGGTGATCTGGTACGTCAACTGCCAGTTGCCGTTGACCAACGATTCCGGGCCGAATTTGAGATGGATCCCGCCGATGCGCAGGGTTTCGCTTTTTTTGGTGGAAATTTTCACCTTCAGGGCCTTGAGATCCACCGCCCCGGTGATCGGAATGTATCCTTTTAATATTTTAATCCTGCGGCCGGGATGTTGGGGGTAAATCAGGTTCAGGGGGAGGTTCGCCACCGCACCTGTGAACTGCCCACCGTAATAGTTGTTCATATTCGGTGCCACCAGCGACTGGCCTTTGGAATCGACCGCCCGGGTCAGAACAATGGGCTGCATCTGCGCGTTGCCGATGTTGCTCGGCAGCATGAGCAGGTCCATCTGCATCGTGAAATTGACACTTCGCCCTCCGTTAGGCTGGGTGTAGTTGAGATTTCGCTGATAGGTGGTGTTCTGCAGGCTTACGGCAAAAGCGCCGGAAAAGGAAGTGTACGGCCCCATGGTATTTTGCCCCGGTTGAAAGGGAATTCCCGGCTGGTTGTTGATGTATCCGAAGGATGGGGAGATGTTGGTTTTCGCGGCCAGCAGGCCGATGACCCGCCAGAACGGGGCATTTTTTACATCCAGCGAAACCGTGGCGTTGGAAGTGGCATTCCAGAAATTGGCGGTGGTTCCCGCCTGGCGGCAGACATCCATGATGGCGGTGGTGGCGGCGACATTTTTAAGCTTAAGCGTGATAAGCGGCCCGCGCATCAAATCGTCCATGGCGATCTTCCGGAGGTCGCGTCGCAGGAGATGCCGCATTTCCGGTGTGGTCAGACCGTTCAATGCCTTCTTCAAATAAGGCAAAACGGGGTCTCCCATCAGGAGTAACTCCCCGGCTGCCTTCTCCCGAACGGTGTAGTGGGTACTGAGCAGGGCGTGAATATCCGCTTTCACGCGGGCTGGGTTCAGCGGCGGTAGACCGGGATAGTTGAGTTTCTGGGCCGGATGGGTGGTAGGAGCGGCCTTATTGGGCGGCCCCGCAGGAATCATGGGGCCCCCGGGCTGGAAACCATTTCCCAGAATTATTATTCGCGCCTGGGCTGCGCCCGTAGAAACTGTGACAATGCCCAGCGCTGCCAGAATTAAGCGGTTACGAAATCTCACCGTTCACCCCCAGTTCAGAAAAATCTGCAGCCGTCCCTCTGTTGCACATTGAACTCTACGCCCATCGCCCTGCGCTTGCAAGAGACACCCGTTTGATCGGCTTTCAGGGGCCGAGGCGAAGCGCGACCGGTATGCCGAGGATGTCCCGGTTCGGTCGCCGGGTGTTGTTCATGGTGTCGCCATGCTGATCAGCGGAAAGTGGCGCTGTCCCACGCGGGGGGCGGTGACCGGAGATTCGGGGGTCGGCGGCATTGAGGCGGAAAACCTGCCGCGTGCGCCAGTCTCGCAGCCTATTTTGCACTTCAGACCGCTGCGCCCCGCGAGCTATTTTGCACCATGAGGAAGTATCAGTGGCAGTTTCAACCACGCCAATCCAATGTCGCGCTTCATGTTGCTGGCGTACAGGGTGGGGAACTTCCGATCCGCCTGGCCGTCGTACATCACGGCGAGTCGATCGCCCACCTTCAGTACGGAAGGTAAGCCGATGATGTAGGGAGACCACCTGCAATTATGATGGTCGAGCACGATGGCCTTATGGGCAGGATTCCAATGGGTAAGATGGTGGCTCCAATAAACCCAGATGGCGCCGGTATATTCCAATCCCCGCCGCAGGCTGATATGGTCGGTAAATAAAAACCAGGTTTTGTTGGACGGTTGGTAGTACAGCGAGGTGTTTTCAATCTGCTCTCGCGGTGGAAGAATGGGTTTGGGATCGATCTTCCAGGTGCCGGCGAGGTTTCGCGTGCGGGCTATGCCTATGGTGCGATAGATAGGGGTTCCCGTTGAGGCACTGAAAAACATCAGGTATTGACCGTGGTAGGGGATGATCTGCCCGGGACTCGCCGTAGCGGAATAATAAGTATGCGGGGTGGGCTTGAAAGGGATTACGTTTTTGAGTTTGATCCAGGGACCCGCGGGAGATCGACTCCATGCGGTGAACGTCTGGTATGGAAATGCCGGGATGAAATCCGGAGCGGGAGTGGTATGCGGCGTGCCGAGATAGAACATGTACCACTTTTTTCCATCGCGGAATGTGGTGCCGTAGGAGGCGGAGGCTGAATCTCCCGAGCCGGGAGGCCCAAACGAGAGGACGGGACCGTGCGGCTTCCAATGAAGCAGGTTTTTGCTGGTGGCCAGGCACGCCAGCCATCCGTTGGGACCCGCACCATCGTAATTCATGTAATAAGTATTCTTGAAACGCCACAGCCACACATCCCTCGCCCCCAGATAATCGCAGCGGTTTGGGCCGGAACCGTAGCGATAAACAATTCCGGCATCTTTGGCGTAGAGACGATATTTTGCGGTGGGGCGCCCATCCGGATACGGCTCTGTGGGGTGAGAGGCCGGTACAATTGGGCTCCCGCCGGTGACATCCCGCATGGCTGCAGATGAGGACGCGTAAAGCGCACGGCACCCGGTGGTAAGCAACGTAAGCATGAGAATCGGCAGCGCGAGCCAACGGAGAGATAATCCGGCTGATTTACACTTTGATTGATTGCGCACTGGAACATTTTGAATCATCAACGGGTCACCTCTGTACGCACGGCACAAAACTTCACACCCATGACAGGTATGATACGGCGGGGCGCGGCTCCATCCAATAAAACTCAAGATGATCGCCACCGGATATAGGCGCGCTACGCCTGCAGACCCTGCGGGCATTGGCGTCTGTCATGAATGGCGAAATGTTTTGTCAGATGAGAGGTTTGATGCGGGAATCGGAGGCCGTCGGACCGACGGAGGGCCCGGGCGCACCATGGAGGAGCGCCCGGGCAATGTACCGTCGATGAATTATTTATTCATGAGCAATTGAACCATGGCCTTGCCCATTGCCATGCCGACATTCATGTAGGTCTGGCTGTTGTGGTTATAGTGGCCGTTACCCGACCCGCCCAGTGAGTACGGATGCGTGTAGACCGTCGCCACATTCCCCTTGAAGTCGGGGTTCACCGCCGGATTGGACATGGCGAGCTGCGCGTTGAGGATGACGCGTTCGGTTCCCTTCATCCTGCCCTTGACCGCTTCGCCGAGCGTCCCGAGCACAAATGGTGCCTTGGGGGCGTGAAGCGTCTTACGCAGCGCGTGAATATAAGCGGTAAGATTTTTTTCATAATGGGCGGCGTAGCCCGGATTCCCCAGGTCTTTTTCCCCCTGCCAGAAGAAGATCCCCGCGATCTTGTAACTCCTGGCGCCGGGATAATACTTCGGCAGATTTGCAAGAACATACTCTACGAACTTGGTGTCCATGTCGAATTCCTTGCCCGCATACCAGGGGACTTTCTTGCGATCCGCCTTGGGCGTTCCCTTGATCCACATCTGGGTTGATTGGCCGTAGGCTGCGTATTCCCATGTCTTCCCATGTATGGTGTAGAATTCATTCTTGCTGCCTGGAGGCAGGAGATCCCAGCCGATACTCCGGTTGCCGTTGCAGCTTTTCAGGATCAGAATCGGTCCATGAACCGCCTTGCTTAACTCGTGGGCAATGCCGAATTCCGGGCCGATAAACCGATGTTTCGCAACCGTCATCCACTGGTTGTACCACGTATTCATCATGCCCTTGGGCAGTTTTTCATTCAGCGAGTGGGAGCGCCAATAAGCATCCCACTGCTTTTTGGTGTAACCCGCTTTTCGGCCGGAGATGACCTGCACAAAGCGAATGCGATGGCTCACCGCCCAGTGATGCGACGAGTCGAGCAGAAACGGATAGAGATGATCCCGGTACACCGCCCGAATGAGTGAACCTTTGCGTGATATGGGGCCGATGGCCCCCAACCCGACCATGTTGGACTGGCCCGTGAGGATGAATACCTTCACGGGCTCCTTGACGGGTGCAGCATCCTGGTCGGAGCGGTCCGCGGCTCGGTGCGAGCGAGCGACGGCCTGATGGGCCATCGCCAGCGAACCGGCCATCATGAGAGCCACGCCGATGCGTTGAAGCATTTTCACGAGTATTTCCTTTCTGTTGGAAAAAACCGGGAGAGACGAACAACGCGCGCTGCTCTGAAACTCCTCCATATTGGCAAGTATAACGTTTTGCCCTGAGAGTTCAAGCAGATGGGTTGGCGATGGAGCGGCGCGGCGGCCGGGTGTGAGAGGCGATTCTATTCCGGTTCCAAGGGTACTCTAATGAAATATCACTGATCCATCCGGGGTTGTATGGGCGCTGGAGTCGCCGACCACCAGGCGATACCGCCCCGCCGGCACGATCCATTGATCTTTTCTGGTATCGAAGCACGCGAAACTCCGCCAGTTCAGGCGCATGTGCACGATTCGGCTCTCGCCGGGCGCCAGGTTCACCCGCTGGAAACCCTCCAGCTTCTGCACCACCCGCACGATCTTTCCTGGCGGCGGTTTGACATAAAGCTGCACCACATCGGCACCGGCACGCCGGCCGATATTGGTGATACGGGCCAGCGCCATCACCTGTTTTCCATGTCCATGGCCGATCACCGTTACCCCGAGGCCTTTGATGGCAAAGCGTGTGTAGGAGAGTCCATAACCGAACGGAAACGCCGGCGTGATGTGATGCTTATTAAACCAGCGATATCCGATGAAAATCCCCTCGGCGAAGTGCACCTCGGGATGCCTGCCCAGAATATCATGGCCCGGAAAATGCCCGTAGGCGGGTTCCTCCCTGCGGCTCCAACTGAAGGTTACCGGCAGGTGGCCGCTCGGGTTAAGCCTGCCGAATATGATATCCGCAATGGCCTGATTCCCATTTTCCCCCGGATACCATGCGTCGATAAAGGCATCGACATGCCTGATCCATGGCTTAAGCCCCACAGGGCCGCCGCAGTTCAGCACCACCACCGTATGCGGATTGAGCCTGCCGACATCGCGCAGATATTCGCCCTGCAGGCTGGGGAGATTGAAACTGCGGTCGAGGTCTTCATGTTCGATTCGCGGGCCGAAACCGACTCCGGCCACCACCAGATTGGCCCGGCGAATCAGCGACTGCTCCGCCTGCGTGAGCAGCGGATGATTCATCAGCCGCACGCCCATTTTCAGTACCCCCGCGGGGACGGGTGCCAGCGGCGAAAGGGGTTCGACGGAGAGATCAATTTCGATGCGATATTTCCTGCCGGCCACAAGGTGGTAGCTGTTGAGAAAAGGCTCAAGGGGACGGGGCCGCCACTGTTCAATGGTTTTGTATTTATTGATATTGACACAGGCGCCGCTGGTGCAGAAGAATTTCAGCATGTAATTGCCGGTAACGGTCGGACGGATGGTGGTGCGGAAGACGCCGCTGAACCCCAGCCACCCCTGAAGCCCGGCCGGTCCACCCGCGGGCCAATGAAAATCGACGGTATCCAGCGATCCGCTCACCGCCGGCCTGGACGCCCCCTGGGCGGTGAGCTGATATCGGCAGCCGTGCCGGCCGCCTCTGCGGTAAAGAAACGTGTTCTGCCACGCCTTGCCGGAGGTATCAAGATAAGGGACGTCCACCACGCGGGCGCCGCCGGCATCGGCGCGGACGGCATCGAGCAGACTCACCGGGCCGGCAATCGGAATCACATAGGAACTGCCGCCGCCTCCGGTGACCGCCGGCGTCGCCATCGGCCCGATCACGACAATCAGGCCGCCCGGCCGGGGCGTCGGTTGCGGCAGGAAATGGGATTTATTTTTTAATAAAACGGCACCCTCCGCCTCCTC
>DAHWIP010000259.1:0-3273 GCA_027344975.1 Phycisphaerae bacterium | reverse complement strand
TCGTCATATGCGACATTTTCTGCCTCATACCGGCCCTGACCCAAACCTTTATACCCGCAACGTCCATATCCGGGTATCGGAATGCTATGCGTGGGCAAACCGCTTGCCACATGTCATGTGTCAATTTCTGCGACTCTTGAACTCGCTTTGGCGGATATGTCTCAACCCAAGCGTCCTTTATTGCATACCACCGAGAGCCTCGGGAAATCAACATCAACTCCCGACCTGCCGCGGGCACACGGCCCGGCAGCGGACTTATCGGCAATTTGCGGGCGCCGGCTGGAAGATTGCTGCAGACGTTTCCAATTGAAAGCAACGCTTTCGTTCCATGGTGATCGCGGCTATAACCGAAGGCGTAGAATGGATGTGAGCGGGAGAGTTGCTGCGGGATTAAGGAATCCGGGTGCAAATGACATGGATGACCGCGAAGCTTATTTACTCAATGGAATCGTGCAGCGCGATTTTCGCGTAGGGCGGGTTATTCGCTTCAGAAAACTGTCGCGCGGCAGTCAATGCGAATCGATTGAGATTCTGACATCGGAACGCCAGTCGTTTCTGGTGCTGATCTACCCGCCCCTGTATTCCCGCCATCAGCTCAACAACGGGGCAAAAAAATCCAACATCCTGTTTAAGGGAACATTTCCGTGTCTTCATTTTATTGAGCCTATTGAGGCAAACGCCGGTTGGGTGGTGGACGGTCCGCAGGGATCGCACCTGATGGTTGTGAAATTTCCGACGGGCCAGTCACTGGCGTGCGAAAAATGGAACGGCCAGGATTTGAGTCAACTGGGGGTTCGGCTGGCATGGATGCACCGAATGACCGTGGAAACGGATCGTCGTCCAGCGGATCCTCCGCTGCTGGTGCGGGTTACCCGTCTGCTTGGGGAACCATCGCCCCGCCGTGACAGTCTTCTGAGTTTACTCGACGCCCATGCTCTGCAGCGGTTTATCGACAGTCAAAAAGGTAAGTCCCCGGTGCAGGGCTGGATTCATGGGGGCATCAACCAGTCATCCATACTGCTGGATGATGATCGGCAAATCACCGCATTTATTGATTGGGGATTGACGAATCACGGTAGCCGCTTTGAGGATGCGGTGGACGTTTTCGTAGAGTGGTGCGTAGATGAGGCGGGCCAAATTCGCGCCATGGAGGCGAGATCATTTCTGGATGCGTTTTTATCATTGGAACCTGCGTCGGAGTATCCCGATTGGCAGCGGATCGTTGATTACTGGTGCATGCGTCAGATTTTCAATGCGCTGATGGGATATCGCCGGCTGCCACGCGGGTTCGGGTCTATTATTCGCAATCCGCCGTTTCTTTCAGCGGCTATCGCGCTGTGCCAGAGTAAAAATTCGTGACGTTGCGTCCCGGCAGATACTTTTCATCGTGTGTCGGTTAGACTTACGTTTCATCGCAGCGGTAAGAGGAGGTTAACGATGCCAACGAAGTCGAACGGCAGCCAAACCGCAAATCGTCGCACCGACGGTACCCAGATTGTCGTGTCGGACCCGTGGCTGGAGCCGCATGTCGAGGCGATTCGCGGGCGCTATAAGTATTATCAGTTGTGGATGGAGCGGTTTGCGTCGACCGGTGGCATATTGGGGCAGATCAGCCAGGGACACCATTATTTTGGGCTTAACCGCGGCAGTCGCGGCCATGAACCGGGGGTATGGTACCGGGAGTGGGCACCGGCGGCCGCCGCTCTTTTTCTGACGGGTGATTTCTGCGACTGGGATCGTACCCGCCATCCGCTGAAACGCGATGAATTCGGGGTTTGGGAGATTTTTTTACCCGACCGGGAGTTTGCCGCGCGATTGACCCACGGCAGTCATGTCAAAGTGCACGTGGTGACAAACTCCGGCTCGAGCGATCGAATACCCGCCTATATCCGCCGCACGGTTCAAGACCCGGCGACGCACGGTTTTCTGGGCCAGTATTGGCAACCCCCGGAGCCGTATCATTTCCGTCATCAGCCGCCGGAAAGAACCAAGCGGTGCGGCCTTCGGGTTTATGAGGCTCATGTCGGGATGGCGACCGAGGAGCCGCGGGTCGGAACTTTCCGCGAATTTACCCAAAATCTTCTGCCGCAGATTGCCGCGCTCGGGTACAACACGGTGCAGCTCATGGCGATCATGGAACACCCGTATTACGCCTCGTTCGGATATCACGTGAGCAGTCTTTTTGCGGTAAGCTCGCGGTTCGGCACACCTGAAGAACTGAAGGAACTGATCGATACGGCCCACGGCCTGGGGCTCTGGGTCCTGTTGGATGTGGTTCACAGCCATGCCATTAAAAATATTCATGAGGGCCTGAATCTCTTTGATGGGACGGACTATCAGTATTTTCACAGTGGACCACGGGGCCAGCATGTCGCCTGGGATTCCCTCTGCTACAACTACGCTGTTTATGAGGTCCAGCGGCTGCTGCTGAGCAATCTGCGATACTGGCTGGAGGAATTCCAGTTTGACGGTTTCCGCTTCGACGGAGTCACCAGCATGCTCTACCTCGACCATGGTCTGGGGGCCAAATTTACCAGTTACGATTCGTACTTTGGAGCCAACGTGGACGGCGATGCGCTGGCATATCTGCAGACGGCCAATACCCTGACGCACACGGTTCATCCGCAGGCAATAACGGTTGCTGAAGATGTTTCCGGCATGCCCGGCATGGCCAAGCCGGTGGCCGACGGCGGGGTGGGATTTGATTACCGCCTGGCGATGGGTGTTCCGGATTACTGGATTAAATTATTAAAAGAGAAGCGAGATGAAGAGTGGAATCTGGGCGAGTTGTACCACACGTTGATGAACCGCCGACACGACGAACTCCATATCGGTTATGCCGAGAGCCATGATCAGGCTTTGGTGGGCGACAAAACCATCGCATTCTGGCTGATGGACAAGGACATGTACAGCGATATGAGCAAGTTTGCTCATAATCCTGTCATCGATCGCGGGATTGCTCTGCACAAGATGATCCGCCTCATCACCCTGAGTCTTGCCGGTGATGGATACCTGAATTTCATGGGCAATGAGTTCGGTCATCCCGAATGGGTGGATTTTCCGCGTCCGGGCAATCAATATTCCTACCATTACGCGCGTCGGCTTTGGTCGCTGGCCCGTCTGGATCACCTTCGGTATCAGGGATTGTGGCGTTTTGATCAGGCGATGAATGAACTTGCGGAACATTATCAACTGCTGTGCGATCCATTTATTGAACAACTTCTGGTACACGAGGACACACGCCAGCTCGCTTACAGGCGTGGGCCTCTGGTC
>DAHWIP010000258.1:0-3324 GCA_027344975.1 Phycisphaerae bacterium | reverse complement strand
ATGGGGACTTATCGGGGGCGATAGTATCGGCCGGGGGAATTCACGCGACTGTTGATTATGCGCCCAAATGATGCCGATGAGCCAAAATGACACATAATATTTTTCCACCAAATAAAATCGACGCAGGCTCATCTCCTTGCCGCATCCGGTCGATACAAGGAATGTGCGGATCAGATCACGCAAGTGCAAATCAGTTGCGGATCAGTCACGATGAGAAAAATGAAATCAGTCGGGTCGCCGAGAAATCGCCGAGGCATTTTCAGATCGAAATGAATGGCCGGCATCTGAAAGGTTTTGGTGGTTACGGCGTCTGAGTCTGGCAGGGTTGCTCCGGAGGGAGTGAGAGGTTTATTCCGCGCCGCAGAGAGACAAGTCGGCGCATCGATCGAAGCCGCATTGTGCTGAACGTGCATGTCGGAGGCTTTGGTCGCCAGTATAAAGTCAGTTCGGATTGTCGGCGGGCGTGATGCGCACGAGAGAGGGGCCGGCGCTCTGGCAGGGCTTTTCATGGGCTGGATGGACACATGGAGGCGGAGAGAGAACCCAATGCCGCCCATTCGCGGAGAATATCCGCGAATGGGCGGCCTCTATTTTAACCACGATGATACCCTCCGCGGTTTTTTATGGCGATTCAAACTCAACGCTCTTTGCGCAATGACGACGTTCTGTGACACCGTTGCGTGCCGCTGCGGATTTGACGAAACATACGGTATGGCCTTAAATTACCAACTATTGTTGGAGAAGTTGTCTATGCAAAAAATTGTTATTCCGGGAAAAGTTGGAAAGCGCGGTATCGGTGCCGGCGTGTGGAATCTGGGAGCGGGACGAGACCCGTTCGGCGGCCCGACGCGTCCCGACATTCCCATATTGGACCGCCTGCCGATGCTCGCTGCAGCCGGTATCACTTATATTGAAGCTCATGATGTGGAGATTCCCCGGAGTGATGTTGAGGCGGCCAAAAAACTGATGAAGCGGTACGGCTTGAAGATGGGCATGTATACGCCGTCATTCTTCGCCGATCCGATCTTCAAGGACGGTGCCATGACGAGCAACGATCCGGCCGTGCGGAAGCAGGCATTGAAGAATGCGATTGAGGCCGTTGATGTCACCGTTGCTCTTGGCGCCGAGGTCATGGTGTTCTGGAATGGTCGGGAGGGTTTTGACTTTGTTTTGGCGAAAAACGGGCGTGACTCTTTCAGGCGGATGGTGGACGGTTTCAATGCCGTCGGGGAATATGCGCTGAAAACATACGGGAAAAAGGCTCCACGCTTTGCTCTGGAACCCAAGCCGAATGAACCGCGGGCCAATATGTATCTGGGTAATGTCGGTGAGGCGTTGTACCTGATCAGTCGGCTGGACAAATCGGTAGAACCGCTCTTCGGTATTAATCCGGAAACCGCCCACAGCCGGATGGCCGGGCTGGATTACCTGTGGGACGTAGAAATGTGCCTTGAGGCGGGCAAACTTTTCCATATTCACCTGAACTCGCAGGATACCACCCGATACGATCAGGACCTGCCGTTTGGTTATACGGAACCGCTCAAGGACTTAGCCTTGTGTGTGGTGCTGCAGGACGCGAAGTGGAATGGAATTCTCGCTTTTGATGTCAAGGCACCGCGAACCGACCGCACCGAAGACATTGCTGATATTCTCCACGTCAGCGCGGCCAATTTGCAGCGGCTCTGGAACCGGGCTCTTAAGGTTGATCGGCGGAAGATAGCGGAGTTCCGCACACGTCAAAAATACACGGCTCTGGCGGGCTATCTGGCATCTTGTCTGTATTGACAACTTCATGGGCAACGCCCATGGGGTACATACACGGGTGACGGGAAATTTCGGCGGTTGTTTTTGAGGAGGCATCATGGCGCGACTCAATTGGTATATTGTCCTGTTAACACTGATCGCCACTCTTGGAGGATTGCTGTTCGGTTACGATACGGCGGTCATTTCCGGCGCTGTCGGAAGCCTGAAAGCCTATTTCATCGTCCCCCGCCACCTGAAACCGAATGACGCAAGTTCGCTGCTCGGATTTGTTGTTTCGAGCGCGCTGATCGGCTGTATCATCGGCGGCATCATCGGCGGATGGATCAGCACTCACATCGGACGCAAGCGTGGGCTGATCATTTCGGCCGTGCTATTTCTGATATCAGCACTGGGCGCGGCGGCGCCGGAGTTCATGTTTGCCCCGATCGGGCACGGCGGCCCGGCGTACATCTGGAACTTTGTCGGATATCGCATCATCGGGGGAATCGGTGTGGGACTGGCATCCATGCTCGCCCCCATGTACATCGCCGAAATTGCCCCCCCAAGAATCCGCGGCAATCTGGTGGCCTGGAATCAGTTGGCCATCATTTTCGGCATGTTGGTGATTTATTTTGTCAATTACGCCATTGCCCGTGCCGGTAACAGTACAACGTGGCTGAACACCATCGGCTGGCGTTACATGTTTTTGTCGGGAACGGTTCCTGCGCTGGCATTTCTGATTCTGCTGTTTCTGGTGCCCGAAACGCCGCGATACCTGATGCTGCGAGGTCGTGAAGATGAAGCCCGTAAGGTACTCTCACGGCTGATGCCCGCGGAGGAGGGCGAAAAGGAGATTTCGGAGATTCGTGCTTCTCTGTCCGAACATCATTCGGGCAAGCTGTTTTCATTCGGCTTCCTGATTATTTTCGTCGGCATCATGCTGTCGGTATTCCAGCAGTTTATTGGGATTAATGTCGTTCTGTACTATGCGCCCACCATTTTCAAGGGTATGGGGCTCACGACGAATGCTTCGCTGCTTCAGACCATTATTGTTGGTGCGGTGAATCTGCTCTTTACCATTGTTGCCGTCCTGACCGTGGACCGACTGGGGCGAAAGCCGTTGCAGATTATCGGAGCCCTCGTGATGGCGGTGAGCATGATCGCTCTGGGTTCAAATTTCATGCTCCACGGCAAGGGGATCGTGGCGCTGATCAGTATGCTGGTATATATCGCCGGGTTTGCGTTGTCGTGGGGACCGGTCACCTGGGTGCTGCTGAGTGAAATTTTCCCCAACCAAATTCGAGGTAAGGCGATGGCGGTGGCGGTCGCCGCTCAATGGATCGCCAATTATCTGGTGAGCTGGACTTTCCCGGTACTCAATGGGAATCCTTATCTGGTCAAGCATTTTCACCATGGATTTGCGTATTGGATTTACGGCGTGATGAGCATTCTGGCGGCTATTTTCGTCTGGGCGCTGGTACCTGAGACGAAGAATCGGTCACTGGAACAAATGGAAAAATTGTGGGTTGCATGATCGACTCTTTTATACGCAAGGCCGAGCTGACGGCGGGAGTATCATCC